>NZ_JBSHKH010000022.1:49712-81583 GCF_053643595.1 Streptomyces sp. NPDC055506
TCGGCGGAGAGCACCACGACGTGCTCCGCCGTGGTGTGCCGGAGCCCGGCGTCGAGCGCGGCGAGCGGTCCGCCGCCGGGCGGGTCCTCGCGGGCCCAGGTCACGGGCCGTGCCGTCGGCCGGGCCGCGGCCACGACGACGGTGGTGCGGGCGCCGTCGCACGCGGCGAGCACCCGGTCGAGCAGGGCCCGCCCGCCGACGCGCACCCCGGGTTTGTCCGCGCCCCCGAGGCGCCGGGCGGCACCGCCGGCGAGCACGACGGCGTCGTAGGCGGCGGGAGGCTCGTACGGGGTCACCCCCCGAGTATGCGTGCCCCCGCGATCACATGGAACGCGGGGGAACCGACGCGATCACCGGGAACGGGCGCGCGCCGGAGTGGAATCACAGCGTCCGCAGCAGCACCGCCGGCTGTTCCACGCAGTCCGCCACGTAGCGCAGGAAGCCGCCCGCCGTGCCGCCGTCGCACACCCGGTGGTCGAAGGTGAGCGAGAGCTGGACGACCTGCCGCACCGCCAGCTCGCCCTCGTGCACCCAGGGCTTGGGGACGATGCGGCCGACGCCGAGCATGGCGGCCTCGGGGTGGTTGATGATCGGTGTGGAGCCGTCGACGCCGAAGACTCCGTAGTTGTTCAACGTGAAGGTCCCGCCGGTGAGTTCGCCGGGTGTCAGCGTCCCCGTCCGGCCCGCCTCGGTCAGCCGGGCGAACTCCGCGGTCAGCGACTCGGCGTCCCGCGCGTGCGCGTCCCTGACCACCGGGACGACGAGGCCCCGGTCGGTCTGTGCCGCGAAGCCCAGATGCACGTGGTCGAACTGGACGACCTCCCTGGCCTGGGCGTCCACCGTGGAGTTGAGCTCGGGGAAGCGGGCGAGGGCGGCGGTGCAGATCCGGGCCAGCAGGGCCAGGAGGGAGATCTTCGGCCCGCCCGCGGTGTTCATGGCCGTCCGTGCCCGCATGAGCTCAGTGGCGTCGGCGTCGACCCAGCAGGTCGCGTCGGGGATCTCGCGGCGGCTGCGGGACAGCTTGTCGGCGACGGCGCCCCGCATGCCCTTGAGGGGCGTACGGATCTCGCCCGGGGCGGCCGTCGTGGTGGGCCGGAGGGCGGGGGCCGCTGTCTCGGCGGGGCGGGGTGCGGCACGCAGGGCGTACTCCACGTCCGCCCGCAGGATCAGCCCGTCGGGCCCGGAGCCGGTCAGCTCCCGCAGGTCGAGGCCGTTCTGCCGGGCCAGCCTGCGGACCAGGGGCGAGATCACGGGGAGGGGGCCGTCCTCGGCCTCGGGGACACCCGCCCTCCCGTTCACCGCGGGGGTGGGGGCGGCACCAGCCCTCCGCTCCTGCCGCACCCTGCGTCGCCGCGCGGGTGCCTCGGAGGTGCCGTATCCGACCAGGACGTTCCCCGAGTTCTCGGACCCGGCCTCTTCCGTGCCGCCGCCGGACGGCGCCCGTTCCCCCACCGCCACCGTGATCAGCGGCGCACCGACGGGCAGTTCCGTGCCCTCCTCGCCGAAGCGGGCCGTGACCACACCGCCGTAGGGGCAGGGCACCTCGACCATCGCCTTGGCCGTCTCGACCTCGACGACCGGCTGGTCGATGGCGACCACGTCGCCGATCTCGACCAGCCAGCGCACGATCTCCGCCTCGGTGAGCCCCTCCCCGAGGTCCGGCAGCTTGAACTCCAACACCTGTGCCATCAGCTCTCGGCCTCCCACTGCAGACGCCCCACGGCGTCCAGGATCCGGTCCACACCGGGCAGGTGGTGGCGCTCCAGCATCGGCGGCGGATACGGGACGTCGAACCCGGCGACACGGAGCACTGGCGCCTCCAGGTGGTGGAAGCAGCGCTCCGTGACCCGGGCCGCGATCTCCCCGCCCGGGCCCCCGAAGGAACCCGACTCGTGGACGACGACCGCGCGTCCCGTCCGCCGCACCGAGGCGCACACCGTCTCGTCGTCGAACGGCACCAGGGAGCGCAGATCGACGACTTCGAGGTCCCAGCCCTCGGCCCGGGCCGCCTCGGCCGCCTCCATGCAGACGGGTACGGACGGCCCGTACGTGATGAGTGTGGCGCTCCGGCCCGAGCGCCGCACCACCGCGCGGCCTATCGGTTCAACGGGCGTCGGCTCCTCGGGGTTCCAGGAGTCCTTCGACCAGTACAGCCGCTTCGGCTCCAGGACGACGACCGGGTCGTCGGAGGCGATGGCGGCGCGCAGCAGGCCGTAGGCGTCGGCGACGGTGGCGGGTGTGACCACATGGAGCCCCGGAGTCGCCATGTAGTACGCCTCGGAGGAGTCGCTGTGGTGCTCCACGCCTCCGATGCCGCCGCCGTAGGGGACGCGGATGGTGATCGGCAGGGTCATCTTGCCGCGGGTGCGGTTGCGCATGCGGGCCACGTGCGAGATGAGCTGTTCGAACGCCGGGTAGGCGAACGCGTCGAACTGCATCTCCACGACCGGCCTCAGGCCGTACATCGCCATCCCGACGGCCGAGCCGAGGATGCCCGCCTCGGCGAGCGGGGTGTCCGTGCAGCGGTCCTCGCCGAACTCCTTGGCGAGTCCGTCGGTGACGCGGAAGACGCCGCCGAGGGTGCCGACGTCCTCGCCCATGACGTGCACGGCGGGGTCGGCGGCCATGGCGTCGCGCAGGGCGCGCGTGAGGGCCTGCGCCATGGTGGCCGGTTTGACGGCGACGGTGGTCATCGGTGCGTGCCCCCGTCCGGCTCGGTCTCGGCCTCCAGCTCGGCCCGCAGCTGGTCCCGCTGCTCGCGCAGCTGGGGGGTGGGCTCGGCGTAGACGTGGGTGAACAGGTCCATCGGGTCGAGCGCCGGGTCCTGGTTCATGTGCGCGCGCAGGTCCGCGGCCATCGCCTCGGCGGCGTCCCGTGCGGCCTGCTTTCCGGCCTCGTCGAGCAGGCCGCGGTCGGTCAGCTCCCGCTCCAGCAGCTCGATCGGGTCGTGCTCGCGCCAGGTCTCGACCTCGGCGTCACCGCGGTAGCGGGTCGCGTCGTCGGCGTTGGTGTGGGCGTCGACGCGGTAGGTGATCGCCTCGACCAGGGTGGGACCGCCGCCGGCGCGCGCGTGCCGTACGGCGTCGGAGAGCACCTCGTGCACGGCCGCGGCGTCGTTGCCGTCGACCAGGCGGCCGGGCATGCCGTAGCCGACGGCCTTGTGGGCCAGCGACGGGGCCGCGGTCTGCTTGGCGAGCGGGACGGAGATCGCGAAGCCGTTGTTCTGCACCAGGAAGACAACCGGGGCCTGCCAGACGGCGGCGAAGTTCAGCGCCTCGTGGAAGTCGCCCTCGCTCGTGCCGCCGTCGCCGACCATGGCCAGCGCGACCACGTCGTCGCCCTTGAGGCGGGCGGCGTGCGCGAGGCCCACGGCGTGCGGCAGCTGCGTGGCGAGCGGGGTGCACAGGGGGGCGACCCGGTGCTCGTACGGGTCGTAACCGGTGTGCCAGTCGCCGCGCAGCAGCGTGAGCGCCTCGACGGGGTCCACCCCGCGGGCCACCACGGCGAGCGTGTCGCGGTAGCTCGGGAAGAGCCAGTCGCGCTCCTCCAGCACGAGCGCGGCGGCGATCTCGCAGGCCTCCTGGCCGGTGGTGGAGGGGTAGACGGCGAGGCGGCCCTGCTTGGTGAGGGCGGTGGCCTGCGCGTTGTAGCGGCGGCCACGGACCAGCTGCGCGTACAGCGTCCGCAGCAGTTCCGGGTCGGCCTTCGCGGCGGCCTCGGTGCCGAGGACGCGGTACGGCTCGGCGTCGGGCAGCAGCGGCGCGGGATCCATGCGGGGCTGCCAGGCGGGCGGCGGGGTGGGCCGGTACGCGCCCCGCTGCTCCATGACCGTCATGACGGCACCTCCTCGTGGGAGCGGCTACGGGAGGCGGGTCGGCTGTGACCCGCCTCACCTACCGATTGTTCGGTCGACGGCACAATTTGGCTATGGGTGGCCCCAGGCTGTGGACAAACGGTTCTCCACAGCCTGTGATGGACGCAGTACGTCCATGGTAGGGAGGTCGGCGCAGGTGGCATCTGAACAAATGGCCGAAGGGCAGGACGCCGGTGCCGCACTGCCGCCGCCGCGACCCCTGGACGCCATAGATCAGGACATCCTGCGCATGCTCCAGGCGGACGGCCGCGCCTCGATACGGTCGGTCGCCGAACGCGTCCATGTCTCGCGCGCCAACGCCTACGCCCGCATCAACCGGCTCGTCGAGGACGGTGTCATCCGCGGCTTCGGTGCCCGCGTCGACCATCAGCGGGCCGGCCAGGGGACGTCCGCGTACATCACGCTGAAGATCGTGCAGAACTCCTGGCGCACGGTGCGCGAGGAGCTCAGACAACTGCCGGGCGCCTCCCACATCGCCCTGGTGGGCGGGGACTTCGACGTGCTGTTGCTGGTGCACGTGTCCGACAACCGGTCCCTGCGCGAACTGGTGCTGACCCGCCTCCAGGCGATTCCGCAGGTGCTCAGCACCCGCACGCTGCTGGTGTTCGAGGAGGAGGACCTGGAGCCGCAGGGCTGAAGCTCAGGAGTCCTTCCGGAGGCCTCCGAACGCCAGCCGCACCACCGCGTCGGCCACCTCGCGCTCGCTCATGCCGCGCCCGTCCGGCCGGTACCACTCCACGATCGAGTTGATCATTCCGAAGACCAGCCTGGTCACCAGCCGGACCTCTATGTCGCCGCGCACGTCCCCGTCCGCGGCCGCCGCCTTGATCAGGTCGGCCACCCGGTGATCGAAGTCGCGGCGCCGCTCCAGGGCCCACCGCTCGGTGTCCGTGTTCCCGCGCACCCGCAGCAGCAGGGTCACGTAGGGCAGCTCGGATATGAGCACCTCGACCATCCGCCGCACGACGTACTCCAGGCGCTCGGCGGACCGCCCCACGCGCGCGTGCTCCTCGTCGAGGATCCCGAAGAGGCCGTCCAGGGCCCGGCTCACGGCGCGGCGCAGCAGCTCCTCCTTGCCGGCGACGTGGTGGTATATCGACGACTTGGAGATGCCCGCCGCCTTGGAGAGGTGCTCCATGGAGGTGCCGTCGTAGCCGCGCTCGTTGAACACCCGGACGGCCACGGACAGCAGGGTGTCCGGGGTGTACGTGTCGCGCTTTGCGGTGGTCATGAGGCTGTGCCCTCCCGCTTGTCGGAGGCGTGGGCGTGGCGGTACAGCGCGAGGGACGGCGTGTAGCGGCCCGAGGGGTCGCGCAGGTGAAGGTCGTCCAGGAGCGCGTAGGCCCAGTAGCGGCCGAGTTTCCGGCTCCACTCGAAGGGGCCCAGGGGGTAGTTGACGCCGAGGCGCATCGCGGTGTCGATGTCCTCCTCGGTGGCCACGCCCTTGGCGACCGCGTCGTGCGCCAGGTCGATGATCCGCGCGACCGTACGGGCGACGATCATGCCGGGGACGTCGCCGATGAGGCTGACCCGCTTGCCCAGCGCCTGGAAGAGGCCGATGGCCTCGGCGAGGGTCCCCGGGGAGGTGTCCTGAGAGGCGGACAGGGCGATCCGGGTGGCCTTGCGGTAGTCCAGGGCGAGGTCGAAGTAGACGACGTCCCGGAACTCCACGGAGGTCTGCCCGTCGGCGAGGGCGAGCTGGCCGCCGCTCGGCAGCACCATGCGGGTGCCGTTGTCGTCGTCCTCGTCGCGGACCGGGATGCCCGCCTCACGGATCAGCGCGAGCAGGTCGGACGCCGGGCCCAGGTCGCCCTCGGCGACGACGTACGCGGGCGGCTGCCGCTTCTCCGCCGTGTCGGGCTCCGGGCGCTCGGCGCCCTCCTGGTGGTCGTACCAGCCCTGGCCGGTCTTGCGGCCCAGCCTGCCGGACTCGACCAGGCGCCGCTGGGCGAGGGACGGGGTGAAGCGCACGTCCTGGAAGAAGGACTGCCAGACGGAGTGCGTGACGGACTCGTTGACGTCCTGGCCGATCAGGTCGGTCAGCTCGAACGCGCCCATCCTGAAGCCGCCCGACTCGCGCAGCACGGCGTCGATGGTGGCCGGGTCGGCGCCCTGTGCCTCGTACACCGCGAAGGCCTCGGCGTAGAAGGGCCGGGCGATGCGGTTGACGATGAAGCCGGGGGTGTCCGCGCAGGCGACCGGTGTCTTGCCCCAGGCGCGGGCGGTCTCGTACGCGCGCGTGGCCGACGAGACGTCGGTGGCGAACCCGGAGACCACCTCGACCAGCGGCAGCAGCGGCGCCGGGTTGAAGAAGTGCAGGCCGACGAAGCGGCCGGGGGAGCTCAGGGCGCCGCCGATGGCCGTGACGGACAGGGACGAGGTGTTGGTGGCGAGCAGGCAGTCGTCGGCGACGATGCCCTCCAGCTCGCGGAACAGGTCCTGCTTGACGTCCAGCCGCTCCAGGACCGCCTCGACGACCAGGGAGCAGTCCGCGAGCTCGGCGAGGGCCCCGGCGGGCAGCAGCCGGGCACGGGCGGCGTCCCGCTCGGCGGCGGTGAGCCGCTCCTTCGCCACGAGCCGGTCCAGGCGCGCGCCGATCTCGTCGGCCGCCTCCCGGGCCCGCCCGGGAAGGGCGTCGTACAGCCGTACGGGATGGCCCGCGACCAGCGCGACCTGGGCGATGCCCTGGCCCATGGTGCCGGTGCCGACGACGGCCACGGGGCTGCTGAGGTCGAGTGCTGTCATGTGCGCGATCCTCCCGCACGGGGTTTTCCACAGATGCGGCGGACCCCCTTGAGCCGACCGATCGTTCGGTTACTCTAGCTGTGTCCGAGTGTTCCTGCCCAGGATTCTGCCCAGGTCATGAACTCGACGAAGAGTTCTTGAGACGAGGAGTTGGTCACCCATGACCGCCGCACTCTCGGCGCACGAGCTGATCGCCCGGCACCGGTCCACCCTCGACCAGGCGCTGGAAGCGATCCGCACGCGCGCGTACTGGTCCCCGCACCCCGAGCACCCCAAGGCCTACGGGGAGCACGGCAGCCTGGACGCGGCGGCGGGCAAGGCCGCCTTCGACGCACTGCTCGGCTCCCGCCTCGACCTGGGCCAGCCCGGCACCGACGACTGGGTGGGCGGCGAGACCTCCCCGTACGGCGTCGACCTGGGCGTGACGTACCCGCACGCGGACCTCGACGTCCTGTTGCCCGCCATGAAGGCCGGACAACGGGCCTGGCGGGACGCGGGCGCGGAGCAGCGCGCGGTGGTCTGCCTGGAGATCCTCAAGCGCATCAGCGACCGGACCCACGAGTTCGCCCACGCGGTCATGCACACCTCCGGCCAGGCCTTCATGATGGCGTTCCAGGCGGGCGGGCCGCACGCCCAGGACCGCGGCCTGGAGGCGGTGGCGTACGCGTACGTGGAGCAGGTGCGCACGCCCGACAACGCCGAGTGGACCAAGCCGCAGGGCAAGCGCGACCCGCTGGCCATGACCAAGCAGTTCACCCCGGTCCCGCGCGGCATCGCCCTGGTGATCGGCTGCAACACCTTCCCGACGTGGAACGGCTACCCGGGCCTGTTCGCCTCCCTCGCCACGGGCAACGCGGTCCTGGTCAAGCCCCACCCGCGCGCGGTGCTGCCGCTCGCCCTCACGGTGCAGGTCGCGCGCGAGGTGCTCGCGGAGACCGGCTTCGACCCGAACCTGGTCGCCCTGGCCGCCGAGCGCCCCGGCGAGGGCATCGCCAAGACCCTGGCGACGCGCCCCGAGATCCGGATCATCGACTACACGGGCTCGACCGAGTTCGGCGACTGGCTGGAGGCCAACGCCCGCCAGGCGCAGGTGTACACGGAGAAGGCCGGCGTCAACACCGTCGTCGTCCACTCCACGGCCGACTACAAGGGCATGCTCTCCAACCTGGCCTTCTCGCTGTCCCTGTACAGCGGCCAGATGTGCACGACCCCGCAGAACCTGCTCGTCCCCCGGGAGGGCATCTCCACCGACCAGGGCCCCAAGTCCTACGACGAGGTGGTCGCCGACCTCGCCAAGTCGGTCGACGGCCTGCTCGGCGACGACGCCCGGGCGAACGCGCTGCTCGGTGCGATCGTCACCCCGGACGTGAAGGCCCGTCTCGAGGCCGCGGCGGGTCTCGGCGAGGTCGCCCTGGCGTCCCGGGAGATCACCAACCCCGACTTCCCGGGTGCGGTCGTGCGGACGCCGGTGATCGTGAAGCTGGACGGGGCCAAGCCGGACGACGAGGCCGCGTACATGAGCGAGTGCTTCGGGCCGGTGTCCTTCGCCGTCGCCGTCGATTCGGCCCCGGACGCGGTGGAGCTGCTGCGGCGGACCGTCCGCGAGAAGGGCGCGATGACCGTCGGGGCGTACACCACCGACCCGGAGGTCGAGCAGGACGTGCGGGAGGCCTGTCTGGAGGAGGCGGCGCAGTTGTCGCTGAATCTGACGGGCGGGGTGTATGTGAACCAGACGGCCGCGTTCTCCGACTTCCATGGGTCGGGAGGGAACCCGGCGGCGAGTGCGGCGCTGTGTGACGGGGCGTTCGTCGCCAACCGGTTCCGCGTTGTCGAGGTGCGGCGGGAGGCCTAAGAGCTCGGGAGGTGCGGTGAGTGTGCGAGTGCGGGTTGCTTGTGGTTGTTCGCGCCCGCGCGGCGGAGCCGCAGATCGATACAGCCCGCGCCCCTAAAGGGACGCTCCAGTACCCGCGCTCCAGTGGTACAGCGTCATCGCCACACTCGTCGCCAAGTTGTAGCTGCTGACCTGCGGACGCATCGGCAGGGACAGCAGATGGTCGGCACGCGCGCGCAGTTCCGGTGACAGGCCCGTGCGTTCCGAGCCGAACGCGAGGACGGCGTCGTCCGGGAGCTTGATGCCCCGGATGTCGTCGCCCTCGGGGTCGAGGGCGAACAGCGGGCCGGGCGGCAGGTCGGGAACCTCCAGCCGCTCCACGGCCGTCGCGAAGTGCAGGCCCGCCCCGCCGCGCACGACCGTCGGATGCCAGGGGTCGACCGTCCCGGTCGTCACCACGCCCGTCGCGCCGAAGCCGGCGGCCAGGCGGATCACCGCGCCCGCGTTGCCCAGGTTGCGTGGGTTGTCGAGGACCACGACCGGGGTGGTGCGGGGCGTGCGTGCCAGCCGCGCGAGGTTGGACTCGCGGGAGGGGCGTACGGCGAGCGCGGCCACGGCGGTGGGGTGCGGGCGCGGCACGAACGACGCGTACGTCTCGTACGGCACCTCCGTGAGCAGCCCGCCCAGCGCGTCCCGTACGTCCGGGGCCAGCTCGTCGGCGAGGGCGAGTGCGGCCGCCCGGTCGGCGGTGACCGCCACCGGCACCTCGGCTCCGAACCGCACCGCGTGCTTGAGGGCGTGGAAGCCGTCGAGCAGGACGGTGCTGCCGGCGAGCCGGTGCCAGACGGTGACGGGGTCGGTCATGCCCCGAAGCCTACGTGCGCGGCCTGGGAACTCTCCGGGGCGTGCTGCTCGGGCACCGGCACGCCCCCGCCGGGCCGGCGCAGCAGCCGGTCGCGTGCGCGTGCCGACCAGTCTCCCAGGCGGCGCAGGAAGGACGTAGGCAGGAACACCGCGTCCGCCGCGATCATCGCCAGCGAGAAGAACGGCAGACCCAGGACGACGGCGATCACGGCGTGCTCGGTGATCATGAGTGCCAGCAGGACGTTCTTCACCCGCCGGTTGAACAGCGTGAACGGGAAGGCGACCTGCACGAGGACCGTCCCGTAGGTCACGAGCATCACGATCGTGCCGCTGGAGGACAGCAGGTCGGCGAGGGCGGGCCAGGGCGAGAAGTACTCCAGGTGGAGCGGGTAGTAGACGGCGGTGCCGTCCTGCCAGCGGGAGCCCTGGATCTTGTACCAACCGGCCGTCGCGTAGATCAGACATGCCTCGGCCATGATCACGAGCAGGGCCCCGTTGTGCACGATGTTGGCGACGACGTCGAGCAGGATCCGCGGCTCGCCGGTCTTCACGCGGCGCCCGGCCAGCCACCACAGGGCCTGTGCCGCCCACACGGTCCACAGCAGCACGGGTATCAGCAGGTCGTCGCCGGCCATCCGGCCGGCCAGGGTCGCCGCGAGCAGCACGGCCCCGAGCACGCCCCACAGGGCCGGTCCGGTCCGGTCCCCGGCCCGCTCGCCCCGCGCGCGGGCGTCCCGGGCGCGCGCGGCCCGCCGGGCGTCCAGCGACCACACCTGGGCGCAGCGTGTGAAGACCAGATAGATCGACATCAGGTGCAGCACGTTGTCGCCGCCGTCGCCCATGAAGACGCTGCGGTTCTGCAGCGACAGCACGCCGACCATGAACAGCACCGACATGGTGCGGGTGCGCCAGCCCAGCAGCAGCAGGGCACTGGAGAGGATCGCGAGCGCGTAGACGAGCTCGAACCAGATCCGGCCGTCCGACCACATCAGGGTGGTGAAGGCCTTGTTGGTCCCGATCAGCTGCTCGGCGAGACCCCAGCTCCAGGGCCCGTCGGGACCGTAGAGCTCATGGCGGTGGGGCAGCTCCCGCAGCAGGAACAGCAGCCAGGTCGCGCTGAAGCCGATGCGTATCACGGCCGTCTGGTACGGGCCGAGGGCGGCCTCGGTGACACGGGCGATGCCGCGCGAGACGGCCAGGGAGAAGCCGTTCACCGCATGCCTCCCCGGGCCTCGTCGCGGGGCACCGGCCACCAGGGCAGCTCCCGGTAGGCCGGCGTCATGGAGACCTTCTCCCGGCTCCACTCGGGCGGGGGCACGTTGGTGGTGCGGGAGCGGACCTGGACGCGCTCGATGACAGCGCCGTCCCCGGCCGAGGCGCCCGCCGCGTCGTCGCGGTCGAGGCGCAGCACCACGATCCGGCGCAGATACGACTCGGAGAGTGACCCGCGCAGACCGACCGGGCGGCTCTCGCTGTCGTGTGTCGCGGTGAAGAAGTCCCAGGCGCGGCGCAGCTCGTTCTGCTGGGTGTGGCTGGGCAGCAGATTGCCGTCGATGGCCCGGCCGTCCTCGGCGGACAGGTCGTACCAGCCGGTGCTCAGCTTGTCGCCGTCCGCGCCGCGGACCTCGGCGCGGGCCTGGATCGAGATGTCCTGCTGGAGCGGGTTCGGGGCGAAGAGCTTCCAGTTCTGCTCGAACTCCGGATAGATCCAGTCGTCCACGGCCCTGCCGTGCTCCTTGGTGACCGTGTTCGCCGGAGCGACGTGCAGGAACGTCATCGCGATATGCACACAGACCCCGATCGCGACGACGGCGAGCGCCATCGCGACACCGATCTGATACGGGAGGGAGAGCGCGGCGATGCCGGAGCGGGGCGGGTCGGGCGGACCCGGCTCGGCGAGCCCGGACGGGCCGGGCGGGCCGTCCGGCCCGTGCCGGGCGTTCGAGCCCTCGTCGTACGCGTCCAATTCCGCCCCGTTCCAGATCCCGGTCCGTGGTACCGCCCGCACACCACCGCGCGGCGTCGGCACGGGCACGGTACTCAGGCCGCCCACCCCGGCACAGCCCCTGGCCGCCGGTCCGGGCCGTGGCCGTCGCCACACCGCGGAAGCCGACCGCGCAGACGCCGACCGTACGGAAGCCGACCGTACGGCAGGAGTGACACCCTACGGCGCCCGCCCGTACACCCATTCCCTTCTTCTAGAACCTGTTCTATCTTGACGCCCCGTCAGCTCAACGGGATCGGCCCGGAAGGACAGGCACCGTGGACTTCACCTTCACCGAGGAGCAGCAGGCGGCGGCCGAGGCGGCGAAGGGCGTGTTCGCCGGGGTCGCCCCGGACGCCGTGCCCAGCCCCGCGCTCACCCCCGGCGCCGTCGCCGACACCCACGACCGCGCCCTGTGGGCCGGACTCGCCGGGGCGGATCTGCTGAGCCTGCTGCTCGACGAGCGGTACGGCGGGGCCGGACTGGACGCCATCGCGCTGTGCCTGGTGCTGCGGGAGTCGGCCCAGGTGCTGGCCAGGGTGCCGCTGCTGGAGAGCAGCGCGGCGGCGGCGGCCGTCCAGGCCTTCGCCGGCGACGAGGCCAAGTCCGCCCTGCTCGCCCGGGCCGGGCGAGGCGAGATCGTGCTGACCGTCGCCGCGCACGGCCGCACCGGCCACGACCCGGCCGAGCTCGCCGTGACCGCGCGGCAGGACGGCGAGGCCTGGGTGCTGGACGGGGTGCAGACGGCCGTGCCGTGGGCCTACGACGCGGACGTCACGGTCGTGCCCGCCCACACCGCGACCGGCCGGGCCGTCCTGGCCCTGGTGCCCCGCGAGCACCCCGGGGCCGTCCTCGCCGAGCAGTTCTCCACCAGCGGTGAGCGGCTCGGCGAGCTGCGGCTGGAGTCGGCCCGGCTCACCGCGCGGGACGTGATCGACGCCGACGGGGCGTGGGAGTGGCTGCGGGACCTGCTGGCCACCGGCACGTGCGCGCTGGCGCTCGGGCTCGGGGAACGCGTGCTGCGGATGACCGGGGAGTACACGAGCAAACGGGAACAGTTCGGGTTCCCGATCGCCACCTTCCAGGCCGTGGCCGTGCAGGCCGCCGACCGCTACATCGACCTGCGCGCGATGGAGGCCACACTGTGGCAGGCCGCGTGGCGGATCGCCACGGGATCACCCGGCGCGCTTCCCCCCGCCGGGGACGTCGCCGTCGCCAAGATCTGGGCGGCGGAGGGCGTACGCCGGGTCGTGCAGACCGCGCAGCATCTGCACGGCGGGTTCGGCGCCGACGTCGACTACCCCCTGCACCGCTACCACGCCTGGGCCAAGCACCTGGAGCTGTCGCTCGGCCCGGCCGCGGCACACGAGGAGGCCCTGGGCGACCTGCTGGCGGCGCACCCACTGGCCTGAACGCCCGAAACGGGACGCGCTACAGGACGAACCCCTGCTGCCCGTCGTCCGTCACCACGGGACGGCCCGCCGCCTCCCACACCTGCATGCCGCCGTCGACGTTCACGGCGTCGACGCCCTGCTGGGCCAGGTACATCGTGACCTGGGCGGACCGGCCGCCGGAGCGGCAGATCACATGGACGCGGCCGTCCTGCGGGGCGGCCTCGGTCAGCTCGCCGTACCGCGCGACGAACTCGCTGATGGGGATGTGCAGCGCCCCTTCGGCATGACCGGCCTTCCACTCGTCGTCCTCCCGGACGTCCAGCAGGAAGTCGCCGTCCTTGAGGTCAGCGACCTCGACCGTGGGCACACCAGCTCCAAAACTCATGACTCCGACGCTACCCGACCCGCCCCACGGGCCGGACGGGACGCGGCTCAGCCCTCGCCGAGCAGCGTGGCCAGCTCCGTCTCCCGCTCGGTGACCTGGGTGCGCAGCTGCTGCCCGATCTCGTCCAGAAGACGGTCCGGGTCGTCCGGGGCCAGCTGGAGCATGTGGCCGATGGCGCTCTCCTCCAGCTCCTTGGCGAGCAGGGCGAGCAGTTCCTTGCGCTGGGCGAGCCACTCCAGGCGGTGGTAGAGCTCCTCGGCGCGGCTCGGGCCCCGCTTCAGCTCGGGCCCCTTGGCCCACTCCTCGGCGAGCTCCCGCAGCTCCGCCGCGTCGCCGCGGGCGTAGGCGGCGTTGACCCGGGTGATGAACTCCTCGCGCCGCTCGCGCTCCTTCTCCTCCTGGGCCAGGTCCGGGTGCGCCTTGCGGGCCAGGTCCCGGTAGAGCTTGCGGGCCTCCTCGCTGGGGCGGACCCGCTGCGGGGGCCGGACCGCCTGGTCCGTGAGCATCGCCACGGCCTCCGGGAACAGGCCGCTGTCGTCCATCCAGCCGTTCAGCAGCTCCTCGACGCCCGGGATCGGCGCCAGCCGCGACCTGGCCTCCTCCGCGCGCCGCAGATCGTCGGGGTCGCCGCTGCGAGCGGCCCTGGCCTCGAGGATCCGGGCGTCCAGGTCCTCGAGCCGGGCGTACAGCGGACCGAGCTTCTGTTCGTGCAGCCGGGAGAAGTTCTCGACCTCGACGCGGAAGGTCTCCACCGCGATCTCGTACTCGATCAACGCCTGCTCGGCGGCCCGCACGGCCCGCTCGAGCCGCTCCTCGGGCCGGGCCGCGTCGCTTTCGGGCGTCACCCGTTCCTCATCGGCGCCGCCACCGCCCTGCTCAGCTTCCGGGGTCGTCACCCGACCAGCCTAGGCCACACCCGGGCGGCGCCTCGCCCCGAGGATCACACCCCCAGCTCCGCTGCGACCTTCCCCGCGCGCACTCCCGCCACCAGATCCGCGTGGTCGGCCTCCGTACGGTCGGCGTAAGCGACGGCGAACTCCGCCATCGCCTCGTCCAGCTCCTCGTTCTTCCCGCAGTACCCGGCGATCAGGCGGGGATCGGCGCTGTGGGCATGCGCCCGGGCCAGGAGCGCGCCGGTCATCCGGCCGTAGTCGTCTATCTCGTCGGCGGCCAGCGCGGCCGGATCGACGCTGCCCTTGCGGTTGCGGAACTGGCGGACCTGGAAAGGGAACCCGTCGACCGTCGTCCAGCCCAGCAGGATGTCGCTGACGACCTGCATCCGCTTCTGGCCCAGCACGACCCGCCGGCCCTCGTGCACGGGCTCCGGCGCCTCGAAACCGGCCGTCACCAGATGCGGCACCAGCGCTGAAGCACGCGCCTCCTTCACCTGGAGCACCAGCGGCTCGCCCCGGTGGTCCAGGAGCAGCACGACGTAGGACCGGGTGCCGACACTGCCGGTGCCGACCACGCGGAACGCCACGTCGTGCACCGCGTGCCGGGCGAGCAGAGGGAGACGGTCCTCCGGCAGGGTGCCGACGTACTCCTCCAGGGACACGGCCACCGTCGCCGCCTCCGCGTCCGGGACGCGCCGCAGCACCGGCGGGGCGTCGACGAACCGGCGCCCTCCGCTGGGCGTCGTCTCCGTCGACTTGGCCGCGAAACGGCCGCTCGTGTTGTGGCGGGCCTTCTCGGAGACCCTCTCCAGCGTGCCGAGCAGGTCATGGGCGTCCGTGTGGGAGACGAGCTCCTCGTCCGCGATCGCGTTCCACGCGTCCAGCACCGGGAGCTTGGCCAGCAGCCGCATGGTCCGGCGGTAGGCGCCCACCGCGTCGTAGGCCGCCTTGCGGCACCGGTCCTCGTCCGCGCCGGCCTCCCGGCCCGCGAGCACCAGGGAGGCCGCGAGGCGCTTGAGGTCCCACTCCCAGGGGCCGTGCACCGTTTCGTCGAAGTCGTTCAGATCGATGACGAGGCCGCCGCGCGCGTCGCCGTACAGGCCGAAATTGGCCGCGTGGGCGTCACCGCAGATCTGGGCCCGGATCCGGGTCATGGGGGTGCGCGCCAGGTCGTAGGCCATGAGGCCCGCCGAGCCGCGCAGGAACGCGAACGGGGTGGCGGCCATGCGGCCGACCCGGATCGGGGTGAGCTCGGGGAGCCGGCCGCGGCCCGACTCCTCGACCGCGCTCACCGCGTCGGGCCGGGACGCGTCCAGGTCGAGCAGGGAGTGCGCGCCACGCGGGACCCGCTTGCGCAGAGCCTTGCCCTCGTCCTTGGGCGAGCCCTCGGGCGGCCAGTCGGCGAAGCCGCGCACCCGGGGCAGCCGGCGGTCCGTCCCGTCCGCCGCCATGCCCTCGGTCCCCACACCAGCCCTGTTCATCCCAACCGCCTCCCCCACCACCGTACGAACGCCCACGTACGAACGCCCACGTACGAGCGCTCACGCACGAACGCTCACGCACGAACGCTCACATACGAAGCCCACGCGCCAACATCAACTCGTGCCGACCGTACAACCGGGCGGCCGAAACGCGTCAGGCCCTGTGGAGAACTCCACAGCTGTGGACAACTCATGCGGGAGCGGGGAGCGCCTGCTCGTCCGCCCCCTCGGCCAGCACCCGCTCCGCCCGCTCCACCGAGACGTCGAGCCGGGCCAGCACCGCGGGCACGCAGATACTGGGCAGGAAGTGCTCGAACATCACGACGACACGGCGTTCCAGATCCCGCCGCTGGCAGCGCAGCTGGGAGAGCAGCTGCACCCCCGAGAAGCTGCCGACCAGCAGCTCGGCCGTCTCCGCCACGTCGACATGCTGCAGCAGTTCGCCCTGCGCCTTGGCCTCGGCCAGCCGCTGCACGTTCTGGTCGAACCACATCCCGAAGGCCTGTGTGCGGTCGAGGTCCATGGCCCCCTGGTCGAGGGCGAGCCCCACACTGGCCCGCACCAGCGGCTCCAACCGCAGCCGGCGGGCGAGCACCAGACCGGAGTCGACGAGTTCCTGGAGCTTGCTGGACTGCGGCGGGAGGGTGATCGCGAGCTGTTCCTCGAACACCCCGATCGCCAGCTCCTCCTTGGAGCCGAAATGGAAGTACAGCGCGCCCTTGGTGACGCCCGCCCGGTCCAGGATCTCTCCGATGGTCGCCGAGGTGTAGCCGCGTTCGTCGAAGACGGCCGCCGCCGCCTCCAGGATGGTCCGCCGGGTGCGGATCGCGCGCTCCTGTCGCGCCATCGGGTGCCTCCTGATCTCCGTCGATCCCTGTGAAGTCACTGTGCAGCGGGGGCTCGAGGGCCTGTCCCGGCGGCTTGGCTCACCCTTTGAAAAAAACCGGCTCGTCCGTATCTTAGTCAAACGTCCAAGTCAGAAAGACCGCAGCCAGGCAGCCGATCCTGGGGGTTCTCATGCCGCAGACAGGGCCTTTAAGCGCGCCCACGGACGATCAGACCGGACGCGGGGCCCGTCCGGCAAACAGAACCGTTGCGGCCGTCGAGAACGCGCCACAAGCCGGGCGCGGGCCGCACACCGCCGTCACCACCGGCCTCGCCCACCGCACCACCGCCGCCGACGTCTTCCCCACCCGGTGGCGCCGAATATCCGACGCCCGCTTCCGCTTCACCGCGCACTGGCCGGCCGCCCACCCCTTCTTCGGCCCCGTGGACGACCGCCACCAGGACCCGATGGTCGTGGGCGAAACGTTGCGGCAGGCCTCGATGGTGCTCGCCCACGCCGAGTACGGCGCCCCGGCCGACACCCACTTCGTGATGTGGGACCTGACGGTCTGGGCCGACCCGTACGCGCTCCCGCTGTCGGACGCCGCCGAACCGGTCGAGATCGACGTCGTGTGCTCCGAGGTACGCCGCCGCGGTCGGGGCCTGAGCAGCATGCGGACCACGATGGAGTTCCGACGCGCGGGACGCTTCGTCGCCCGCGGCACCGGCAGCACCGGCTGTACCTCGCCGCTCGCCTACCGCCGTCTGCGCGAGCGGCAGTTGGCTGCCCTGGACACTCCGGTGCCGTTGCTGGAGGGCATCGCGCCCGAGCTGGCCGGCCGCTCCCGCGCCGAGGACGTCGTCCTCGCCCCGGGCGACCGCCCCGGTGTCTGGCTGCTGCGTGTGGACACCCGCCACCCGGTCCTCTTCCCCCGCCCCAACGACCATGTGCCGGGCATGGCCCTGTTCGAGGCGGCCCGCCAGGCAGCGACCGCCGCGACCGGCCGGCACCCCTTCCTGCCCCGCGCGATGACGGCCACGTTCGCCCGGTACGCCGAGCTGCACAGCCCCTGCCGGCTGGAGACCGAGGTGCTCGGCACGGACCCGGAGGAGGCGACCGTACGGGTCTCGGGGCGGCAGGACGGCGAGTCCGTCTTCACCGCGACGCTGACCTCCGCACGGCCCGCCCGGGTACGGTCGCTGTCGTGACGGCCGACCTTCTGATCACGGGCGCGAGCGGCTTCGTCGGCAGCCAGGTGGCCGCCGCAGCCGACCGGCAACCCGGCGTGCGCGTACGGCGGTTGTCCCGGCGGACACCACCCGGCCCCGAATCCGTCCGCGGCGACCTCGCCGACCCGGCCTCACTGCGCGGCGTCTGCGCGGGCACCGACGTCCTGGTGCACTGCGCCACCCGGGTCAGCGGCGACGCCGAGACCCTCGAAGCCGTCAACGACCTGGGCACACGGGCCCTGGTCGAGGAGGCCGTGCGCTCCGGGGTCGGCCGGATCGTGTACGTGAGCACGGCCGCCGTGTACGGCCGGGGCCCCTTCCACGGCGTACACCCCGGGGAGGTGCCGATCGCGCCCGCGTCGGCCACCAGCCGTACCCGGGCCGCCGCCGAACGGCACGTCCTCGACGCGGGCGGCCTGGTGCTGCGGCCGCACCTCGTCTACGGCGAGGGCGACCGCTGGGTCGTCCCCGGACTGGTGTGGCTGCTGGGCGAGTTGTCGGCGACCCTGACCGGCTGCGCGGCGCTCCAGTCGATGATCGACGTCGGCACCCTGGGCCGTGCGGTGGCGGCCGCGGCCCTGTCCCCGGCGCACGGCGGCGGTGTGCACCACGTCAACCACCCCGAGCCCGTCGCGGTTCCGGACCTGCTCGGAGCCGTGAGCGCGCGGTTGGAGGTGCGCGGCGGCGGTGCCCCGGTGGACGTCGCCACCGCCCTGGAACGGGCCGCCGGGACACCGCTCGCCCTCCATCACCTCGGCATGCTCACGGTCGACCACTGGTTCGTGGACGACGCCTTCTGGAAGGACCTCGACTGCTCGCCCGGCGAGGGCTTCGCCGCGGGCTTCACCCGGGCGGCACCCTGGTACCGCTCGTTCCTCGGAGGCCGGACGGCTTCCTGACCGTCTACCCCTCTTCGAGACGGGGGCCGTGCAGCAGCACGGGCAGTTCCTCGTGCCCCGTCGAGATGATGGAGCGCAGCCGATTCGGCGGGCGGGACGGGTCGGCCAGGGCGAGTCGCGGGAAACGGTCGAACAGGGACGTCAGGGCCGCAGTGGCCTCGGCCATGGCCAGCGGCCGGCCCAGGCAGTGGTGCACGCCGTGGCCGAAGGACACATGGTCGCGGCTGGTGGCGCGGGTGATGTCGAACCGCTCGGCGTCCGGGCCGTGCCGCTCGGGGTCGCGTCCGGCACCGGCGAAGGAGACCACGAGCGGATCGCCCTTCGGGATCGTCAGACCCGGCTCGATCTCGATGTCCTCGACGGCGTAGCGCAGGCCCGACATGGCGCCCGGCGCTTCGAGGCGCAGCGACTCCTCCAGGGCGTCCTCCCAGGTCGCCCGGCCGGAGCGGACCAGTTCGAGCTGATCGGGGTGGGCGAGCAGGCTGTGCACGGTGTTGTCGATCAGGTTGACGGTCGTCTCGAAACCCGCGGTGAGCAGCAGGATCAGGTTGTCCATCAACTCCTGTTCGCTGAGGCTGCCTTCGTCGCGGGCGGCGATGAGGGCCGTCGTCAGATCGTCGGCCGGGTGCTCGCGCTTGTCCTGGAGGAACGCGGTGAGGGTGGTGTACAGCTCGACCCCGTTGGCCTGGGCGTCCTCCAGGGAGATCGCCGTGTCGAAGAAGCGGCCGATGATGCGGTGGAGGGCACCGCGCGGACCGTCCTCGCCGGCCGGTACGCCGAAGAGTTCGCACACCACCTCGTGCGGCACCGCGGCCGCGAACGCCGCCCGCAGGTCGACGACTTCACCCTCCGGGATCCGCTCCAGGTCTTCCAGCGCCCGGTCGACGATCTCCTGGACGCGCGGGAGCAGCGCCTCGACGCGCCGCTTGGTGAAGGCGGCGGCCATCGGCTTGCGCAGCCGGCTGTGGTCGGTGCCGTAGGCGGTGACCATGTTGCGCACCGAGACCCAGATCGCGAGCGGCCAGGTGCGGGAGATGTCCCCGTTGATCCAGGCGGGCCAGTGCTGAAAGGCGTCCTTGCTCGTCTCGGGACCGGCCAGGAGCCGCTTGTTCAGCTCAAGACCGTTGATCCACCACGCCCGGACGCCGCCGGGGAGTTCCACTTCGACGGCCGGGCCCTGGTCGCGGATCCGGGATATCTCGCCGTAGAGGTCCTGGCCTGAGGGGTCGATCGTCAGGAAGGGGCAGGCCTGCTGTGCCATGACTCTTCGCTCCTTGGTCCAGAGGGCAGGGGCTGGGGTTGGGGCTGGGGGCTGGGGCTGGGGGCTGGGGCTGAGGGCTGGGGCTGGGGCTGGGGCTGGGGAACCATGGTGCGATTCGGCCATCGAAAAAACTTGGCATCCGGTTTGTTTTGGCCACTGCTTCACAGAGTGTTGGCCATGGAGAGACACGTCTCCGCGTGGTCGGTCTCCACATGGCCCGGGCGGGTCCCCGCCGGATCCAGCGTGCCGACCAGATGCGGCGCGGCCACGCACGGCAGGAGCAGTTGCCACAGGTCGGTCAACGAGGGGCGGGCGAGCCGGACGTGGTCCTCGCGGGCCAGCACCTCGATGCCGGTCGTGGCGGCGAGGACGACGGCGCCGGTGCGGTGCGGCGGCACACCGGCGGCGAGTTCGCCCTCGCGCTCCGCCTCGGCGAGCAGGTCGTCCACGCACTCCCGCCACTCCTGGCGCAGATCACGCACCCGCCCGGCGGCCGCCTCGGCGTTCAGCCGTAACCCCGCCCGCACCACGCTGTCGGCGCACAGCAGCCGAGCGACCTGGTGCGTGACGTCCACGAGGCGCTGCAGGGCGCAGCCGTCGCCGTCACGGCCCCGGGCAGCGGCCCGGCGCAGGGCACGGGCTGCCGCGTGCTCGACGGCCTCGGCGACGGCCGCCTTGTTCGCGAAGTGGAAGTGCAGCGCTCCGGAGCTGACCCCGGCCCCCGCGCTGATCTCCGCCAGGTTGGCCTGGACGTATCCCCGTGCCTCGAACTGACCGGCCGCCGACCGGATCAGCGCGAGACGGGTCCGGACGGCCCGGTCCTGTTTGGTCACCGGTGGCTCCCCTGGAGGGCTCTGATGGCGGCGCAATGAAACCAACTCGCTGGTTTTATACAACGCGCGTACGACACAAGGGCCTTGGGGCGCCTCCTGCCCGCGGACCGGGCGTCCCTGGACCCACGGCCCGGGGACGCCCTAGGCCCGAAGAAACGCCAGCACCGCCAGCACCCGGCGGTGGGTCTCGTCCGCCGGGGGCAGGTCGAGCTTCATGAGGATGCCGGAGATGTGTTTGCCCACGGCCGCTTCGGAGACGACCAGTTCGCGGGCGATCGCGCTGTTGGACCTGCCCTGCGCGATCAGCGCCAGCACCTCACGCTCGCGCGGGGTGAGCCGCTCCAGCGGGTCGCGGCGGCGGCGCAGCAACTGCCGTACGACCTCGGGGTCGACGACCGTGCCGCCGTCGGCCACCTCGCCGAGCGCCTCGACGAACTCCTCGACCTGGCCGACACGGTCCTTCAGCAGATAGCCGACGCCCGTGCCGTCACCGGAGTCCAGCAGCTCGGCGGCGTAACGGCGCTGCACGTACTGGCTGAGAACCAGGACGGGCAGCGTGGGCCGCTCCCGGCGCAGCAGCACGGCCGCGTGCAGGCCCTCGTCCTGGAAGCCGGGCGGCATCCGTACGTCCGTCACGACCACGTCGGGCGTGTGCTCCTCGACCGCCGAGACCAGCGCCTCGGCGTCCCCCACCGCGGCGACGACCTCGTGTCCGCAGCGGCCGAGCAGCCCGACGAGGCCGTCCCGCAGCAGCACGCTGTCCTCGGCCAGGACCACACGCAGCGGCCGGTCGGCTCGCAGCGTCATGGCCGGTCAACTCGCAGGGTCACAGGGGATCTCCACACGCAGCAGGGTCGGTCCGCCGGGCGGGCTGGACAGGGAGAGTCTGCCATCGAGCACCGACACCCGGTCGGCGAGTCCGGTCAGCCCGCTGCCCGCACCGGCCCGCGCACCCCCGCGGCCGTCGTCGCGGACCAGGAGGAACAGCCGGCCGTCGCGGTGCCCGCCGCTCACCTCCGCCCGGCTCGCCCCGCTGTGCCGGCCCACGTTGGCGAGCGCCTCGCACACCACGAAGTAGGCGGCGGCCTCGACCGCCTGGGAGAGCCGCCCGGGCAGCTCCAGATCGACGTCCACGGGCACGGCCGAGCGGTCGGCGGCGTCGGCGACGGCGGCCTCGAGACCGTAGTCGGCGAGGACCTTGGGGTGGATGCCGTGGATGAGCTCGCGCAGTTCCGCCAGGGCCGTGCCCGCCTCCTCGTGGGCCTTGGCGAGCTGGTCGGCCAGCGGGCCCGGCGGCGCGTCGAGCCGGGCCAGGCCGAGCGTCATCGTCAGGGCGACGAGCCGCTGCTGCGCCCCGTCGTGCAAGTCGCGCTCGATACGCCGCCGTTCCGCCTCGAAGGCGTCCACCAACCGCACCCGGGACCGGGCCAGTTCGACCACCCTGGCCCCCAGGTCGGCCTCGCGCGGCGCGATCAGCAGCCGCGTCAGCCCCGCCCGGGCCCCGGCCACGACCCCCAGCAGATAGGCGCCCAGGGCGAGGAGCACCAGCCCGAGCAGGGCGAACCCGAAGGCGGCCGGCCAGGTGGTGACGAGCCACACCTTGAGCACCTTCGCCTCACCGAAGACAGCCAGGAGCACCGGGGTGGCGACCACGGTCAGCGGGCACAGTAGGCCGACGGCGATCGCGAGGGCATCGACCGGCCACAGCAGCCCCGCGAACAGCAGGGCGTGGCCGAACTCCCGCCAAGTGGCCCTCTCCCGCAGCCGGGTCGTCAGCCACGCCCGCAGGCCCGGGGCGCCGGGCGGCTCGTGCGGGTCGGGCGCGGGGTCCGGGTCGACCAGTCGCAGCCGCAGCCGTTCCAGCGCCGCCACCGGGATGCCCGCCAGGACCGTGCACAGGAGCAGCGGCAGCCCCACCAGCGCGAGCGCGAGCACCCCGCCCGCCGCCGCCGACAGCACGATCCCCACGAGCACGACGACGCCCGTCACCGCGCCGGTGAGCAGGTAGCCGGCCGAGCGCCAGGGCCACGCCGACAGCGGATAGCCGGGGCGGGCCAGGGCCTGCCACACGTTCCGAGAGTGCATGGGGATCACCGTAGAAGCCGGTCGGGGACCCGGCCATGGGCTCAGACGGAGGCCGGGGGGTATGCCTGGCCCTACCCCAGGTCTAGGCCCCGCCGCACTGCGCCGGCCCGCCTCCGCGCGATGTCGTTGGAGCCCGGTCAAACGACGTGAGGGAGAGGCATGAACGCCATCCAGCTGGACTCGGTCACCAGGACGTACGGAGCCGTCACCGCGCTCGACGGGGTGACGCTCTCGTTCCCGTACGGGACCTTCACCGCCGTCATGGGCCCCTCCGGCTCCGGCAAGTCCACCCTGCTCCAGTGCGCCGCGGGCCTGGACCGGCCCACCTCCGGCTCGGTCACCGTCGGCGGCACGGAACTGACCGGCCTGAGCGAGCGGCGGCTGACCCTGCTGCGCCGCGAGCGCGTCGGGTTCGTCTTCCAGGCGTTCAACCTGCTGCCCTCGCTGACCGCCGAGCAGAACGTGGCCCTGCCCCTGCGCCTGGCCGGCCGCCGCGTCCCGAGGGCCCGGGTGCGACAGGCACTCCAGCAGGTCGGCCTCGCCGACCGGGCCCGGCACCGGCCGTCCCAGCTCTCCGGCGGCCAGCAGCAACGCGTCGCCCTGGCCCGGGCGTTGATCACCCGCCCCGAGGTGCTGTTCGGCGACGAACCGACCGGTGCGCTGGACACCCGGACCGGCCGTGAGGTGCTGGAGCTGCTGCGCGGCATGGTCGACCGCGAGGGCCAGACGGTCGTCATGGTCACGCACGACCCGGTCGCCGCCGCGTACGCAGACCGCGTGCTCTTCCTCGTCGACGGCCGCGTCCACGGCGAGTTGACCGCCCCCGACGCCGAGACGGTCGCGGCCCGCATGACCCGCCTGGAGGCCGTGCCGTGCGCATGACCCACCCGAAGACCACCGCCATGCCCACGCTTCGCCTCAAGGCTGCCGCCGCGCATCGGCCCCGCCGGAAGGCTGCCGCCGCACCCCCGCCCCGCCCGAAGGCCGCCGCCGCCCGTACGCGCCGCCCAAAGACCACCGCCCGCACAACACCCCACCCGAAGCCCACCGCCGCCCACACAACACCCCACCCGAAGCCCACCACCGCTCACACACCCCGCCCGGAGGCCCTGCCGTGCTGAGCGTCACCCTGCGCTCCCTGCGCACCCGTTGGGTCACTTTCACCGGCAGCTTCGTCGCGCTGTCGCTGGGTGTGGCCCTGCTCACGGTGATGGGACTGGCCCTGGCCTCCTCGGCCGCCGCCCCGGAGCGCGGCCCCGAGCGCTTCGCCGGCGCCCCGGTCGTCGTCAAGGGCCAGGACACCCTGCGCGTACCGACCCCGAACGGCGACCGCACGTCCCGGCTCGCCCACCCGCGTCCGCTGTCCGCAGCGACGGTCGCGGAGGTGCGGAAGCTCGGCCCCGTCGTGGCGGACCGCTCCTTCGCCGTACGCGCCGCCGGCGCCCCCGCCGACCTCGTCGGCCACCCCTGGTCCACCGCCGCGTTCGCCCCCTACGACCTCGCCACCGGCCGCGCGCCCCGCACCGCCGGTGAGGCGGCCGTCACCGGCGACTGGGCCCGCCCCGGCCAGGAACTCGGCACCGACCGGGGCACCGTACGCGTCGTCGGCACCCTGACCTCCCGCGGCTTCGAGAACGCCGTCTTCTTCACCGACGCCCGCGCCGCCGAACTGTCAGCTCCCGTGCACCAGCTGGCGGTCACGGCGGATCCGGCAGCCGTACGGCAGGCCGTGGGCGACGGCGCCCAGGTCCTCACCGGGAACGCGCGCCGCCTCGCCGACGCCGATCCCGACCGGGACAGCGAGGCGCTCACCGCGATGAACTCCCTGTTCGGCACGGCCGGCGGCGTCACCGCCTTCGTGTCGGTCTTCGTCGTGGCGTCGACCTTCGCCTTCGCGGTCGCCCAGCGGCGCCGGGAGTTCGCCCTGCTGCGCACCGCCGGGGCGACCCCGGGCCAGATCCGCCGGACCGTCCTCGTCGAGGCCCTCGCCGTCGGCGCCCTCGCCTCGGCCGCCGGCTGCGCCCTCGGCTCCTACGGGGCACCGCCGCTGGCCGACCGGGTGGCCGCCGAGGGCCTCGCCCCGGCCTGGTTCACCATCGGCGACCACACCTGGCCCTACCACGCGGCCTTCTGGACCGGCCTGTTCGTGGCCCTGTGCGGAGCGACCGCGGCCTCCTGGCGGGCCGGCCGCACCGGCCCCACCGAAGCCCTGCGCGAGGCCTCCGCGGACAGCGGGACCCTGACACCCGGCCGCCTGCTCTTCGGTACGGCCCTGCTCCTGACGTCCGCCGTGACGCTGGCCCTCGCCCTGGCCGGCGCCCCGGGCGACCTCCTCCAGCGCAAGACCTACATCAGCCGCCCGATGCTGCTGATCACCGCGACCGCCCTGCTGGCACCGTTCGTCCTGCGTCCCCTGACCCGGCTGCTGACCTGGCTGCCCGCCCTCCTGCCCGGTGCCGGCGGTCTGCTGGTCCGCGAGAACACCGCCGCCGGGGTACGCCGCACCGCCGCGCTCGCGGCCCCCGTGCTGGTCACGGTCGCCCTCGCGGGTTCCCTGCTCGGCGCCACCGCGACCCTCGACGGGGCGCAGGCCACCGAGGCGAGGGAGCGCACCACCGCGGCCTTCGTCGTCACCCCGGCGGCCGGGACGGCCTTCGACGCCGCCACCCTCCGCAGACTGCGAGCGGTACCGGGGGCAGAGGTGTCACCGACGTCCACGACGGCCGTGCACGTCCTGGAGGACGGCGTGGCCCTCGTCCGCTCCGAGGCCCGCGCCGCGACCCCCGGCCTCCTCGCGGCCACCACGCACCTTCCGCTCACCGCGGGCAGCACGACCGATCTCGACGACGACTCGATCATCGTCAACGAGGAGTGGCAGCGGCACCGGGTCGGCGAGCGGATCCGGGTGTGGCTCGGCGACGGCACACCGCGGACCCTGCGGATCGCCGCGGTGATGGCCACCGGCACCGGCGACAACGGCGTCTACGTCACCCCGCGCAACGCCCCGGGCGCCACGGCCGACCGCGTCGACGTGGCCCTGGCCGACGGCGCGGACCCGGGCACCGTCGCCACCGCCCTGCGCCAGGCGGCCGACCCCGGGAAGGGGCAGGTCCTCACCCGGCAGGAATGGCTCCGCGCCACCGCCCCCGGCACCAACCGCACCACCCGCCTGGGCCTCCTGCTCGTCCTCGGCATCGCCCTCCTTTACACGGGCATCTCCGTGGCCAACACCACCGTCATGGCCACCTCCGACCGGATCCGCGACCTGGCCGTGCTGCGGCTGACCGGCGCCACCAGATGGCAGGTCCTGCGGCTGACCGGCGCCGAGGCCCTGACGGTCGTCACGGCCGGCACCCTCCTCGGCCTCCTGGCCGCCGTCGTCAACCTGGCCGGCATGTGGAGCGCCCTCGCGCTGCTCTCGGTCCGGCCCGCCCTCACCCTCCCGTGGCAGGCCCTCGGTACGACGGCGGCCGCCTGCGCGGTCCTGGCCGTCCTCTCCGCGACACTCCCCGCCGCCGTCGCCCTGCGCCGCCGCCCGGTGGAACTGGCGGGCGTACGGGA
The DNA here is from genome assembly GCF_053643595.1 of Streptomyces sp. NPDC055506. Lineage (NCBI taxonomy): Bacteria > Bacillati > Actinomycetota > Actinomycetes > Kitasatosporales > Streptomycetaceae > Streptomyces > Streptomyces sp. NPDC055506. The sequence continues at coordinate 75,858 of NZ_JBSHKH010000022.1, forward strand.
GTGACGCGGCGAGCCGCCGGTGGATCTCATCGGCGGCGAGCCACCGGTGGATCTCATCATGAGACCGATAAACCGGAGACCAATAAAATGCGGACCATGCGACGGACCTCGTTCGACACCTGGCCCTGCTCGATCGCCCGCACCGCCGACATCCTGGGCGACGCCTGGACCCTGCTGGTGCTGCGCGAGGTCTTCTACGGCGAGTCCCGCTTCGACGGCTTCATCGGCACGCTCGGCATCGCCCGCAACACCCTCACCGACCGGCTGCGCCGCCTGGAGTCCGAGGGCCTGCTGGAGCGGCGCGCCTACCAGACCGACCCGGTGCGCCACGAGTACCTGCTGACGGACAAGGGCCGCGACTTCTTCGGCGTCCTCGCCGCGATCAACGCCTGGGGCGACCGCTGGCTGGCCGGCGACGAGGGAGCCCCGGTCGTACTGCGCCACACATCCTGCGACCACGACACCGAGGCCCGGGTCGTCTGCTCCTCCTGCGGCGAGCCCCTGCACCACCAGGACCTGACCGCCCGCACCGGCCCCGGCTACCCGCCCCGCCTCCTCGACGACCCCGCTGTCCAGGAGCGTTTCGCCCCGGGACGGACCCTGGGGGATCGCCGGGGCTAGGACTTCGCCCTGACCAGCCCGGCGTCGTAGGCGGTGATCACGGCCTGGATCCGGTCGCGTGCCCCGATCTTGGCGAGGACCCGTCCGACGTGCTTCTTCACCGTGGACTCGCTGAGCACGAGCCGTTCGGCGATCTCCGTGTTGGTCCAGCCCTGCCCGATGGCGACCAGTACCTCGCGTTCGCGGTCGCTGAGGGCCCGGAGCCGGGGGTCCTGGGGTGCGGGGGCATCGGCCGGTGCCAGGACCTGGTGGGCGTAGGCGTCCAGCAGGCGCCGGGTCAGGCGCGGGGCCACGACGGCGTCGCCGGTCGCGACCGCGTGGATGCCGGCGACGAGTTCCTCGGGGCGCGCGTCCTTGAGCAGGAAGCCGCTGGCACCGGCCCGCAGTCCCTCGTAGGCGTACTCGTCCAGGTCGAAGGTGGTCACGATGAGAACGCGGGTGCGGCCGCCGGACGCGACGATGCGGCGGGTGGCCTCGATACCGTCCATGCCGGGCATCCGGACGTCCATGAGGACGACGTCGGGACGGAGCTCGGCGGCCATGCGCACGGCCTCGGCCCCGTGCTCGGCCTCCCCCAAGGGCTCCAGACCCGGCGTGCCCTGCAGGAGCATGCGGACGCCCATGCGCTGCAGGGGCTGGTCATCGGCGACGAGGACGGTGGTCATGGCAGTCGTTCTCCCGGTGGTACGTCGAGCACGACGTCCACGAGCCAGCCGTGGCCGGTGTCGCGCGGTCCGATGATGGCGCTCCCGCCGTACATGGCGGCCCGCTGGCGGATGCCGACCAGGCCGTGGCCGGGGCCGTCGTCCCCCGTCGCCGCCTTCGCCCGCGGGGGTGCGCCCGGCGGTGCGCCCTCGTCGGCGACCCGGACCCGTACCTCGCCCGCCTCGACGGCGAGGGTGACCTCGGCGGACGTGCCGGTCCCGGCGTGCTTGAGGGTGTTGGTCAGCGATTCCTGGACGATGCGGTACACCGTGAGCTGCACTCCGTCGCCCAGCGCGTCGAGGTCGCCCACGGTCCGGTACGTCACCGCCACCCCGGCCGCACGGACCCGGGCGAGCAGGGGGTCGAGATCCTGGATGCCGGGCTGCGGCCCGAGCAGCCGCTCGTCCTCCTGCTCCTCGCGCAGGACGCCCAGCACGCGGCGCAGTTCGCTCATGGCCTGGCGGCCGGTGTCACCGAGGACGCGCAGGGCCTCGGTGGACTGCTCGTTCCGGTGGGCGGCGAGCGTCGCGGCGCCGTCGGCGACCGTGACCATGACCGAGAGGTTGTGGCCGACGATGTCGTGCATCTCGCGGGCGACCCGGGCGCGTTCGGCGGCGGCGGTGAGCCGGACCCGCTGATCGCGCTCGACCTCCAGTCGCCGGGCACGGTCCTCCAGCGCCGCCAGATACATCCGGCGGATCCGCAGGGTCAGTCCGACGGCGATGGCCGCCGTCGCCGTGCCCAGCAGGAAGAACAGGCCGCGCAGCGGGTTCGCGACCTCCACCAGGACGCAGACCGCCACCGTTGTCTCGACGACCGTCACGGCGGCGGCCCAGCCCAGTGCCCGCAACGACCCGTGCAGGGCCAGGGAGTACAAGGCGACGAGCGTGCTGATGCCGGCCTGCTGCCACACCCCGAACGACCACTGGACGAGCGACACGAACGCGATCACGAAGAACGTGACGGCCGGGGCCCTGCGCCGCCACCACAGCGGCACGATGAGGGCGGCGGTGAAGAGGTACAGGACCCCGGACGGCAGCTCACCCCGGTGCACCGCCTCCCCGAAGGGGCCGTGGCTGCGGTCGGCGAGCAGGTCGGGCAGGCTGACCAGCACGACGAACAGCACCACCGCCGTGTCCAGCAGCCACGGATGGCGGCGGTCCAGCCGCTGCCGGTCCTGCCGGCCGCGCCACATCCGCCCCAGGACCGGGTGGGCCAGGCCGGCGTCGAACCCGGAGGCCGGGGACGCCGCCCCCCGGGCGGTGTCCGCGGCGGCCGCCGCGCGTTCCGCGCTCATGGACACCATTGTCCCCGTGCCCTGGTCAGACGTCGGTCCTGCGCAGCCGCAACGCCGCACCGACGAGGGTGATCGCCACCCAGCCGGCGAAGACCGCCAGCCCCGCGCCCGGTGAGAGGGAGCCGGAGGACTCGTGCAGGGCGTAGACGGCGGACCCGGCGTTGCCGGGGAAGTAGGGGCTGAGCGCGTCGTACCAGGAGTCGGGCAGCAGCGAGGCCAGACCGGGCAGCACGAGCAGGATCCCGACGAGGGCCGCGATGGCACCGGCGGAGGAACGGATCAGCACCCCCAGGGCCACGCCGAACACGGCTACCAGGCCCAGATACACACCGGCACCGGCCAGGCTGCGCAGCACACCGTCGTCACCGAGGGAGAGCGCGATCCGCTCGCCGTCCAGGCCGGGAGTGCCCAGCTGGAACGCGGCGAGCGCGCCGAGGGTGGTGAGGATCAGGGCGATGGGCCCGATCACGGCCGCCTTGGACCACAGGACGGGCAGGCGGCGGGGTACCGCGGCGAGGGTCGAGCGGATCATGCCGGTGGAGTACTCGCCCGCGGCCAGCAGTACCCCGAGGACGCCGATCGCGAGCTGCGCGAAGGACACGCCGGTCAGGGCCAGGCCGACCGCGTCGCTGTCGCCTCCGGAGCCGCCCGGGCCGGGCGGCCCGCCGGTCGCGACGGCGTCGGGGCTGTAGGTGTAGCCAGCGATCGCCCCGAAGAGGACGAGCAGGAAGACGGCGACGCCCAGGGTGATCCAGGTGGAGCGCAGCGACCAGAACTTGGCCCATTCCGAGCGCAGTACGCGCAGCCCGGTCACCTTGTACGTCGTCGTGCGGGCAGGGGCGGGGGACAGGCTGGTGACGGTCATCAGGCGGCCTTCCGCTCCGAGCCGGCGGGGTCGGCCGGAGCACTCTGGTACTCCACGACATCCCGGGTGAGGTCCATGAACGCCGCCTCCAGCGAGACGGCCTGCGGCGTGAGTTCGTACAGCGCCACACCGTGCCGCGCGGCGATCGCCCCGATCTCGCGGGCATCGCGCCCGGCGACGAGCAGTTCCTCGGCGGAGGAGGAGCTGATCGTGACGCCCGGTCCGGCCAACAGCGAGCGCAGCCGCACGGCCTCGGCGGTGCAGACCTTCACGCCTCCCCCGCCGGCCTCCCGGGTGAAGTCGTCGACGGTCGTGTCGGCGAGCAGCCGCCCCCGTCCGATGATCACCAGATGGTCGGCGATCAGCGCGGTCTCGCTCATCAGGTGCGAGGACAGCATCACGGCCCGGCCCTCGTCGGCCAGCGAGCGCAGCAGATTGCGCACCCACAGCACGCCCTCGGGGTCCAGGCCGTTGACCGGTTCGTCGAGCATGACGATCGCCGGGTCGCCCAGCAGGGCGGAGGCGATGCCGAGCCGCTGGCCCATGCCGAGCGAGAAGGCCCCGACCCGCTTGCCGGCCACACTGGTCAGTCCCGCCAGCTCGATGACCTCGTCCACCCGGCGGCGCGGAATGCCGTGGGTGTGCGCGAGCACCATCAGATGGCTGCGCGCACTGCGCCCGGGGTGGACGGACTTGGCCTCCAGCAGGGTGCCGATCTCCTGCAGGGGCGCGGCGTGCCTGGCGTACGCCTTGCCGCCCACGGTGACCGAGCCCCTGGTCGGGGAGTCCAGGCCGACGATCATGCGCATCGTCGTGGACTTGCCCGCACCGTTGGGGCCGAGGAACCCGGTCACCTCACCGGGCTTCACGGTGAAGCTCAGCTGGTCGACGACCGTCTTGTCGCCGTAGCGCTTCGTCAGCTCACGCGCTTCGATCATGGGAGTGGGCCTTTCCTGCCTCGTGCTCGGACCGGCCCGCGGACGCGCCGCGGTGTCTGACTTCGAAGCTAGGAGCGCGGCCCGCCCCGGCCCTGGGACCGGAGGCGACTCTTCGGCGCCCGGGTGGTACCGCGGTACCACTCGTGAGATAGCTCACGCGCGAGGCTCGCCATGGGGCCTGACCAGGCTGTGCGATGCCTCACAGGGTTCACGGAAACGAGAAACGGGCCCCTGCCGTGACTTCCGTCACCGGCAGAGACCCGTTTCATCGGTTCTCTCTGTGCGCGAGGGGGGAGTTGAACCCCCACGCCCTTGCGGGCACTGGAACCTGAATCCAGCGCGTCTGCCTATTCCGCCACCCGCGCATTTGGGTGTGTCCTGGGCTCCTGCCCTTGCGGGCCTGGCGCCTTCCGACACCCAGAACATTAGCACGCAGGACGGGGTGGGTTCACATCCCTTCTCCCCGCAGGCAGACCCGCCCCCGAACCTTCGATGCCCTGGCCACGTATCAACACGCACTGCTTCACGTATCAACCTCGTACCGGTACCCCTTGTCTCCCCAGGAGGCGTTCCGGGTCCACAGCCGGGTGCGGGACACTTGGCCACGGCCGCCTCTACGATCCTTGGCAGGGGTACGCGAGGCGGTGACGCGCAGCAGTACCACCGGAGGAGTTCGAAGACGAGCTCCACAGGGAACTTCGTCATGCGTCGACACCCGTCGGCCTGGCCGACAGGGGGAACCAGCCGATCGACCGGCGCGTGGATACGATCAGTAAGCAGTACCAGGCAAGTGGCCCGCAGGGCAGTGCACAGGACGGCAGCCAAGGAGGAGGTGCCCCATGGGAGTCCTGAAGAAGTTCGAGCAGCGTCTCGAAGGTCTGGTCAACGGCACCTTTGCCAAGGTGTTCAAGTCCGAGGTCCAGCCCGTGGAGATCGCGGGAGCGCTCCAGCGCGAGTGCGACAACAACGCCACCATCTGGAACCGCGACCGGACGGTCGTGCCCAACGACTTCATCGTCGAGCTGAGCACGCCGGACTTCGAGCGGCTCAGCCCCTACTCCGGCCAGCTCGGCGACGAGCTCGCCGGCATGGTGCGCGACTACGCCAAGCAGCAGCGCTACACCTTCATGGGCCCGATCAAGGTCCATCTGGAGAAGGCGGACGACCTCGACACCGGCCTGTACCGGGTGCGCAGCCGTACGCTCGCCTCCTCCAGCAGCCAGCAGGACGGCCCGGGAGGCGGCGCCGCCGCGCCCGCCGCCCCGCAGGGCGGACGCGGCGGCGGTGGCTACGGCTACCC
>NZ_JBSHKH010000023.1:0-79611 GCF_053643595.1 Streptomyces sp. NPDC055506
ACGCAATGCTGCGAAGCGACACCGACATCACCGTTTCGGCTCTCGCCCGCACGGCGCGGGTGGACCGCACCTTCCTCTACCGACACCGCGACCTGCTCCAACGGATCCACGCGGCCGCCGCCGCCCCTCTCCAGGAGGGGAGGATCGCAGCCGTCAGCCGGGCCTCCCTGCAGGCCGACCTGGCCAACGCGCTGGAGCGGAACAAACGCCTTGCCACGCGGGTCCGGCAGTTGGAGAAGCGCCTCTCCCAGGCCCTCGGCGAGGCTGCCTGGGCCGAGTCGGGCTTGGGGGCGCCAGCCGACACCGACCAACTTCAGCAACGCATCACCATGCTGGAACAGAACCTCACCGACATCCAAGGTCAGCTCGATGAACGCGACGACGAACTGGAGGCTGCCCGAGCGGCCAACCGCGAACTGACCCGCGCCTTAAACCAGCGCGAGTGACCTCCAACGCCCGCGGGAGGAAAATGTCGAGGGTGACGGCGGCAGAGAGGTGCCGGCCGTTGGCCTCCGGCCCGCACCGGAGGTGAGCCCCGGGGCGGCCCGGAGGCCGAGGACGGTGAGGTGTTCCGGCAGAGGATCCGTGTGGCTGTGGACCGTGGACCACGCCCGCGCCCTGCGCGTCTCGCGCCGCCGGGCTCCTGCCCGACGCGCCTGGCGGGCGATCCGGCGGAGGCGGTGCCCGTCGCCCCGGCGGACGCGCCCCGGCGATCTAGCGGGTGGCCCCGGTGTGCTCCCGCCCAGTGGCCGCCTCGCTCGCCGTCGTCCCGGCCTCCGGCTCGGCGCTCTGCTTCGCGAAGTCGCGCCGGCCCGGCAGGACCGCGAGGACGATCAGTGTTCCGGCGGCCATGATGATCCCGCCGATGAGGCTGGTCTGGGCGACTCCGTGGGCGAAGGCCTGGTGGACGGCGTCCACGGCGGCCTGGGCCTGCTGGGGCCCGGCGGAGGGATCCTGCCCGACCCGCTCCGCGACGGCCAGGCCGGCGCCGACCGAGTCCTTGGCGATCTCCATCGCCTCCGCCGGGAGCCGGTTGCCCACCAGGTCGGTCAGCTCGTCCCGGTAGGCCGTACCCAGCAGCGAGCCCAGCACCGCGATACCCAGCGCCCCGCCCAGCTCGAGCGCGGTGTCGTTGACACCGCCGCCGACGCCCAGCTCGGACTCGGGGAAAGAGCCCATGATCGTGTCGGTCGCCGGGGAGATGGCCAGTCCGAGCGCGAGGCCCAGCATCATCAGCGGCGCCAGGAAGTCCCCGTACGTCGACCCCTTGTCGATCTGGGTGAGCAGGAACATGCCCGCCGTGCCGACGGCCATGCCGGTCACGGCCATCACCCTCACCCCCAGCTTCGGGGCGAGCACCCCGGTCACCGCCGACCCGAGGAACACCGCACCGCCCAGCGGCAGCAGCCGTACACCCGTGTCCAGGGCGCCGTAGCCGAGGACGAACTGCAGGAACTGCGTCGCGTAGTAGATCACGGCGAACATGCCGAAGAAGAAGAACATCACCGCGAGCATCGAGCCGGTGAAAGGCCGCAGCGCGAACATCCGGACGTTCAGCATCGGGTGCGGGTGCCGCAGCTCCCAGGCGACGAAGGCGACCAGACCGACACCGGCGACCACGGCGGCCGCGACGGGGCCGACGCCCCAGCCGGAGTGCGGGCCCTCGATCGCGGCGTAGATCAGCGAGCCGACGGTCACGATCGACAGCAGACCACCGACGTAGTCGATCCGGCCCATGCCCTCCGCCTTGGACGGCGGTACCAGGGCGAGCGCGCCGAACACGGCGAGAACGGCGATCGGCACGTTGATCAGGAAGGTCGAGCCCCAGGCGTGGTCCTCAAGCAGCCAGCCGGAGACCAGCGGGCCGACGGCCACCGCCACCCCGGAGGTCGCGGCCCAGGCGGTGATGGCCTTGGCCCGCTCGCTCCGGGGGAAGCTCGCGACCACCAGGGACAGCGTGGCCGGCATCACGACCGCGGCACCGACACCCATGATCGCGCGGGCCACGATGACCAGCGAGGTCTCGTCGACCACGCTCCCCATGACCGAACCGGCGGCGAAGATCAGCAGACCCAGCACCAGCGCACCGCGCCGGCTGTACTTGTCGCCTATCGCGCCCAGCACCAGCATCAGCGCCGCGTACGGAACGGTGTAGCTGTCGACGACCCACTGCAGATCACTGCTGCTCAGGCCCAGATCGGTGGTCATGTCAGGGGCGGCGACGATCAGCGATGTGTTCGCCATCACCGTGATCAGCAGGCTCAGACACAGCACGAGCAGCGCCCACCAGCGCCGCGCGTAAGGCCCCGTCATTTTCTCCACGGGGGTGTTCGCAAGGAAGGACATCAGTAGCTCCTGAAGGGGACGGGGCGGACGAGCGGAATCACTTGACTGCCCGTGAGGGGAGCGGGCGACGGGCTGAGATCTCCGGGCTTGGAGATCATCGTGTGGCCGTTTCTGGGCTTGTCTCGGCGATTCCCTGGAGGGCGGCGTCGGTGTCCGCGGTGGCCAGCATCCTGTTGATGTCGGCGCCGGCCAGTGCGCCGGCCGCTGCGGAGGCCCCGACCTGGGCGACCGGATCGGTGACGTTGCCCGCCACCCACACACCCGGCACCTCGGTGACGCCAGCCACACCGGAGGTGAACCCGCGGCCCACCGGCAGGTCCCGCACCGGCAGGCCCAGACCCTCCAGACCCTGGGTACGGGCCTGCATCCGCGGGCCGACCGCCAGGACGCGGCGGGCCACGACCTGCCCGTCGGCCAGCCGCACCCCGGCGAGGGCACCGCCCGCGTCGTCGACGATCTCGGTGACGGGGGTGTCGATGACGCGGATGCCGCGGGCGGCGAAGCGGGCACGGCTGTCCTGGTCGAGGTCGGTGCCGTGGGTGAAGTAGGTCAGGTCCTCGGTCAGCTGACGGAACAGATACGCGTGACCGATGGAGGCCGGCCCGGTGGCGAGGATGCCGATGGGCTCGTCGCGCACCTCCCAGCCATGGCAGTACGGGCAGTGCACCACACTGTCCCCCCAGTGCCCGGCCAGCCCGGGCACCTCGGGCAGCACATCCGTGACGCCGGTGGCCACCAGGACGCGGCGGGCGGTGACGCTGCGGCCGTCGGCCAGGGTGACGGTGAACCGCAGGTCCCCGTCCGCCGACGGGGCGGCCGACTCGGCGGAGACGACCTCACCGTGGACGACGCGTCCGCCGTACTGGCGCACCTGCTCCCGGCCCCGCCGAAGAATCTCGGACGGCGGGGTCCCGTCCAGGGCGAGCAGGCCGTGCACGGCCTCGGCGGGCGCGTTGCGCGGCAAGCCGCCGTCGATCACCACGACCGAACGGCGGGAACGAGCCAGGATCAGTGCACCGTTCAACCCCGCAGCGCCCCCGCCGATCACCACCGCATCGACGGTCCCCTCGGCCAGTACATCGCTCGCGTCCGCAGGAGTGGTCACAGCCACGGCCTCCTGCCCTTCCTTGTCAGACATGGTTCGGTCAACCCTTCGAGTTCCGGGTGGTTGCAGGGGGCAGCTGTTCAGGAAGCCGACGATGTGGTCGGCGACCGTCTTGGGCTGTTGTGGAGAGTCCGGTCCCGGTTTGCTTGGGACGGCCTGGAAGGCGTCGCAATGCCGGGCAGCGCGGAGGAGTTCAAAGGCATGGATTGCCCTCAATCGCGCCAGGCGTGCACGCAGCCTGTCCGGCGAGCCCAGGACCGTTGTGTACTGAACAGTCAGAAACCTAGGCGGTTCTGTACTGGGTTGTCAAATACGGTGGGCCAGCTTTACCTTCGGTGTATGGCGAGACCACGAAGCTTCGACCCCGACCACGTCCTGCATGCCGCCGAGCGGCAGTTCCGCACCTCGGGCTACAACGGCACGAGCGTCGACGACATCAGCGCCGCCACCGGCCTGGGCCGCGGCAGCCTCTACGCCGCGTTCGACGGCAAGCACGGCGTGCTGCTGCAGTCGATGACCGGCTACTTCGCCCGGCTGGCGCAGGGTCCGCGGAAGATGCTCGCCGGACCGGACGAGGGCGCCCTGGAACGACTGCACCAGTACTTGCTTCGCGCCGTCCACGGGGTGCCACTCGCCGCGGACGTACCCCCCGCCTCTGACCGGGCGGGGGCGGCCTGCTTCGCAGCCAAGATGGCCCTGGAGATCGGCGCCTCCGACGCCGAGGTGAAACGCCTGGCCAACGACTGCTTCTCCGTGGTCCGGGCGGCGGTGGCCGATTGTGTGCGAGCGGCGCAGCGCAACCGCGACATCGACCCCGACGCAGATCCCGACGACCTCGCGTACCTTCTGCTGACCATCATCCGCGGGACCGATGTCGTAGGCGCGTACGGCCACAGTCCCGCCCGCCTGACCTCGATTGCGGAGAGCGCGTTCGCCTTGCTGCCTCGCCCGCGCCATCACTGACAAGGGCGCGGCCGGCCTCGGTGCGTGGTGGCAGCGCCCCTTTCCCGACGCCAACACCCTCCTGCTGCCCGGCCGGCAACCGGCCCTGGTCGACGTCGACACCGGTTCGTCGGCCACGCCGACGAAACCGCCGCCTCGGCCCGCACACACGCCGGAAACGTCGACCTGATCGTCAACACCCACTGGCACTCCGACCACGTCGGCGGCAACGCCCTCCTCCATGCCCAGGGCTCCGCCATCGCCGCCGACACCCCTGAGGCCTACGCGATCACCAGCCGCGACTCCGACTGCAGCGCCGGGAGGAGGTGCCCGACCTGCACGCTCGGTGATCTGTATTCTGTTCGCCGCTCCGCCGGAGCAGCCCAAGGTCATTCCTGGCCACCGTCGTCGTCTTCGTTCAACTCCGGCGCGTCCGGGGCGCGCAGCGTGCACAGGCGCCGACGGCGAAACGCTAGCTCAACACGCTGGACTTGACAGAGAAAGCGACCGCGACGACGGGGCAGACCGTCCAGGAGTTGATGCCCGTCCGCCGTCGGTGCTCGGGGCTTCACCTGAAACGGCGATACCACCACACATGTTGCACCTGCTAGCGTCCATCAAGCCGACGCTGAGCTGCGCAAAACCGAATGAGTCTGCCTCGCGCTACGGGTGCTGCCCCAGAGAACCCATGTCCTCCAGGTGGTACTGGTGGAAGCGGATCGAGTGGTCCTCGGTCGCACTGGCAACCGAGATCGGCACGGTGACCTTCTCTGAACTACCGGGGCGACCCGTGATCAGGTGAGGGCGCCAATCCCGGAAGGGGCCGGTACGAGGCCGGAGAACGGCCGTGCATGGCAGGGGTGTTAGCTTCCTTCCCGTGTTAGAACACCAAGATGAGACCAGAGCGGCCTACGACGGGGTCGTGGACCTGTATGCGTCGATGTTCTCTAATCGCCTGGAGACGCGGCCGTTCGTACGGAACATGATCGGTACCTTCGCCGAGCTCGTGCGTGATACGGGGAACCTGCGGGTAGCGGACGTCGGGTGCGGACCTGGTCATCTGACGTCCATGCTGCACGACTTGGGGTTGGACGCCTTCGGGCTCGACCTCTCCCCAGGCATGATCACCCACGCTCGGCGGGCCCATCCGGCGCTGCGGTTCGACGAAGCGCGAATGGAGGCTCTACCGGTCGAGGACGGCGCGCTCGGCGGAGTGCTGGCCCACTACTCGATGATCCATACCCCACCGGAGGAATTGCCCGCGCTGCTCGCGGAGCAAGTGCGAGTCCTGGCACCAGGGGGCCTGCTCCTGGTGTCCTTCTTCGGGACCGAGGGACCGGAGCCGGTCCGCTTCGACCACAAGGTCGCGCCCGCCTATAGCTGGTCGGCGGAACGGTTTGCCGAGTTGCTGGCTGGGGCCGGGCTCGTCACGTTCGCGCGGTTGCTCCACGACCCAGCGTCCGAGAGGGGCTTCCTCGACACGCATTTGCTGGCCCGCCGCCCGTAGAACGTGGCCCATGGTCTGGGGCGCGGTGGTGTTGATCAGCCGTCTGGATGAGTTCGGTCGAAGCGTCACGTTCTGTGATGGCACCGAATGAGCTTTCCCTGCGGGGTCTGACCTGGCGTGCGTCCGCGATCAGCTCACCGGCCGCAATGAAGCGCTCGCGCGGCGAGTGATCTAAAAGCGTCCTGGTCACGGCTAGTCGGCCGTAGAGGTGCGTCCGGCGAGGTTGGCAAAGGAGGGCATCCCCAGGTCGACGGTTCGCCGTGTGCGGGCTTGCTCTGCATCGAGCAAGGCGAGTTTCTCCTGGGCTCCGGTGAGGCTGATCTCGAGTCCTTCGATCTCGCCCAGCCATCCTTCGCGTTCGGCTTCGGTGATCCGAGCGAGAAGGTTGTCGCGGATCTCCGTCAGGCGGGCGCGTTGGGCAGGGTCGGGGCGGAGCATGGAGCAGCGAATGCAGGCGTGTTCGTGAATACAGGAGGTGCCGAAGGCGCGGGCGCAGATGCCGACGGAGAGCTTGCGTCGTTCGAAGTGGCCGAGGAAGGCGTCCCACTCCTCGGAGGTGGGGGTGCGGTATTCCTCGCTGGGACGCAGGGCTCGGCGGCGGGCGATGAACGCGCGGTGGGCCTCGATGGCTTCGGCCGGGTAGATGGCGTTGTAGCCCATGGTGGTGTTGATGTCGGAGTGTCCGGCGATGACCTGGGCGATGTGTGTGTGGGGGGGGGGGGGGGAGTCCGCTGCGGATGGCGTCGGTGATGAAGATGCGCCGGAAGTCGTGCGGGTCGAAGTCCAGGGGGCAGCCGTCGGCGTCGGTCAGGCCGGTGGCGTCGAGGACGTCGTTGAGGCATTTGCGGAGGAACTCGCCGTTCATGGCGGAAATCTCGCCGCTGCGGTCGTATTGGAACAGCAGTGGCATGGGCGGATTCCACACGCGTTCGTTGTAGTCGTAGGCGGCGACCTGCGGGACGGCGCCGGTTCGCGAGTCCCGTACGCGGGTGATGATGGTGCTCAGGACGTCGGCGAGTTCGGGGCTGACCAGCAGGACGCGCTCCTGGTCGGTCTTCGAGGGGGCGATCTGCAGCAGGGGCACGACCTCGCCCGTCGTGGGCAGCCGGTACTGGATCAGGCTGTGATGGCTGGCTTCCAGCATCTCCTCGATCCGGGCTCCGGTGTGCTGCAGGAATTCGACCATGGCCCATCCCCAGAAGGCCCGGCGCTCGCGCTGGGCCAGGTCCCGGCGTCGCCCGCAATCGTCGTAGACCCAGGTGGAACCTGGCCTTTTGGCGCGGGCGAAGGTCTCGCCGAGGACCTCGAACCGGCCGCCGACCGGAGCGATCTGGACGGCCTGCAGTCGGATCTGGGCGTTGTCCAGCAGTTCTTTGGCGGCGCAGACGACCGTCGGCAGGGCCGGCAGGCGTTGCCGGGTGCGCTGGTCCATGCGGGCCTTGACCCGCTGGCCGTGCTTCTTGACGTTGAGGTCGGCTTCCCCGATCGGGCAGGGCGCGACCCACGGGCCCCAGCGAGCCGGCTCCTCCCCGGCCCAGCGGGCGAGATCCAGGTAGAGGGCCCGGACCGCGATCAGCAGAGTGGAGCCGTCCAGACGAGGGGACACAACCTCGTCGTAGGTGCCGTCGCTGCGGCGTCGCCGCACGGTCTTCGTCTGGGCCCGCTGCTTCCACTGCAACGCCACCTGCGCCGGGAGGTGCAGCGAGTCGATCCCAGGATGATGCACCTCCAGGTCGGCCCAGAAGTGCAGGGCCAAGAACCGGGAGAGGTTGTCCAACGTCGCGTAGTCGAGGCCGGGCCGCCGCTCTGTGAGGTAGTCGACCAGCAGGTCGCGCACCGGCTGGCAGGTGAGGTCGTAGCGGTCAACGAGCTGCTCGATCCCGACCTGGCCGGTGGCCCGGCCCAGATTCCTCAGCGTGGTTGGGGCATCATCCGGAAGGGTGCCCAGGCGGCGCAGCCAGGCATAGAACAGGGTGTGACCTGCGGACTGCCTGTGATGCTCCCGCAGGGCCGTCCGGTACTCCAACGCGTCACCGACCGTAATGTCGGCCAGCTTCCCGCCCTTCGCCACCATGATCTTGGTCAGGTCGTTCACGGCCCGGCGTCCAGTCAGCGAAGCCCAGCGGGCTGGGCCGGCCAGCGTCTGCAGTCTCGCGAATCCCTCGGGGTCGCGTACGAGCGGGAAGCGCTCCTGCATGTGCCGCGCCCGCCGAGCCATCTGCCAGGACAAAGACGGTCGCAGCACGTCGGCGAGGACAAGGCCCACCAGCCCCGAACCGACGATCGGCGCGGTCACTCCCGAACTCGTGGTGGCGATCCACTCGGCCGCCATCCGGCTCTACTCCACTCCCGATGCCGCCGCGGGGCTTGCGTTCCACCGCTGCTGCCAGGAAACGCCGGGGAACTGCTGGAGCCAGCCGAGGATCTGCCGTGCGCCGGTGACCCGGCACCACTGGGTGTGCCGAACCGCCTCCCGCAGCGGCGAGGACTCCAGACGGTTGACGATGTCGTCGATGCCCGTCTGTGTAGCCGGCCAGACCTCCGCCACCGGCCGCGGCGGGAACCGCTCCGTGACCGATTTGAGGGCCTCGCCCAACAGCCGTGCATTCCTTGTTGCGGGCCCGGCGACGGCCTGTTCGGTGCGGGCCGTCACCAGGACTCTCCAAACAGGCTGCGCAGGCTCTCTGGGCGGTATCCCGGTGCCGGCACGATGGGACGCTGAGCTGCGGCATTCCGCCGGGCGTGATGGGCGCGGATGGTCTCGATCACCTCGTCGTCCCCCGCCTGCAGGTAGATCTGCGTGGTGGACAGGTGCGCGTGCGCGAGCACCCACTGCACGTCCGTCAGCGACACCTTCGGGTCCCGGGCCATCCGGTAGGCCGCGGTGTGGCGCAGGTCGTGCAGCGTCCAGTTCGACCCGAGCAGATCGTTCGCCCGGTTGAACATCGCCCGGGCCGCATCGTACTTCAACGGCCGTCAGGGCCGTCGCAGCGTCCACCACAACGGCAAGGCTTTGCCTTGCGGGACACCGTCGCAACGGTTCTCCTCCTGGTAGAGGCGCAGCCAGACGAACGCATCGGCAGAACAAGGAAGTTGCTGGTAGGCGCGGGTTCCCTTCCGGATCACGCCGAGCAGCTGCTCGCCGGGCAGGGCGTCACGCTGCCGGCTGGTGAGGAGTTCCTCGGCCCGGGCCGCGTTGGAGACCCAAAACGCCAGCAGAGCACGGTCCCGGTGGTGCCGCAGGGCGGCGAACAGCGCGTTGAACATCTCGTCGGGGATGCGCCGGGGAGCCCGCTTCGGGACAGTCGGCCGGTAGCGGCCGACCCGTTCCCGCTGGAAAGGCTGGCCCGGCGTGTGGTGGGCATTAGCTCGACCGCTGCCGCGGGAGCGGTCCAGTGGGAACGGGTTGATGAATGGTCCCGTACTCGCAGCCAGGTGGAAGTCGTAGAAGGTGCGGAGCACCGTTTCGCAGTGGGCCCGCGTCCGCGCCGTGTACCGCGGGCCGGGTGAGGTCTTGCCGGTGATCGCGTTCGGCGTACCCGGGATCTTCTTCCGCACCGTCTGCGGGGCCGTCTCGGCGGTGTAGCCCGCCTTGCGATGCCGCCAGTGCAGGCGCTGCGGCTTGTTCGCGATCTGCATCCACCGGGTGAAGTCCCGTGCATCTGTGCGCGTCGCCCGATTCCACTCGATGTCGAGTGCCCACAGGAACCGCCACCAGCGCAGCAGGTCCATGCCGTAGGAGCGGATTGTGGAGGCCGGTTTGGCCTCGGCCTGGAGCTCGGTGAAGAAGACTTGGACGGGCTCGATGACGGCACCGCTGGAGCCCAGTAACCGGTACGGCGTCCACCGTTCTCCGGTCTCGTGCAGTCTGCCGAACTCGGGCAGGACGAACGCGGTCAAGTCCCTCTCGGGGAGGTCACCTTGAAGCATCCGGGGAAGCTAGCAGAAGAGGCCGCTGACCTGCGAATACTCAAGGGTTAGTTCGGTTAACATGCCAAACCAAAGCTGATCGCGCCGCTCCAGATGTTCCGGGGCATGGCAGACCTCCGTGGCTACCCCGAGCAACACCAGGCTATGAGGGCAACCGCCGGCACGCACGCGCTCGGGCGCCCAGCCGGCTCTGCGGGGCGCCTGCTGCGCCGAACACCCCGCCTCCGCTGTGTCGATCTTCGCTTGGCTGCTGCGCGAAGCGCGGCCACTATGAGCCCAGCATGTGTCTGCGCCGAGCAGGGCAGCTCGCGGTCACGTCCGCGCGCCGATACGACGGCTCATGCCAGCTCCTGCTCAACTTGACCAGGGTCGGGTGGCTCTGTTCACGAGAACGACAGCACTTCGACGTCGGTTCGGGAGGCGGTTGGCCGCCGCGGCCTGGTCGGAATGTTCACGAGTTTCGACAGCAGCGGGCTGGCTGGGGTTGTTCCTCTTCGACCAAGGACTCGGCGACGGTAAGAGGCCGCAGCCAGGCAGGGGCCCGCCGTGCTGGACTACGTGTGGGCCTGCCACCACCGGTCTGCCTCAGCGCGAGCCACTTCGGCGTCGTACTTGGGACAACCAGATCCGCCACTGTGCGGCCCGCCTGCGCGCTCTGGCCGGCACCGACCCCGATGCCCCCGACCTCACTCAGCTCGTCGGCGAGCTGCTCCTGAAGAGCCCGGCCTTCGCCGGACTGTGGGAGCGCTACGACGTCACGGGTCGCAAGATCACCACCAAGGCCTTCCAGAACGCCCAGGTCGGCAAGATCACCGTCGCCTTCCAGGGCATGGCCCTGGAAGGCACCCCCGGCCACCGCCTCGTCGTCTACACCGCCGAACCCCGCACCCCCGATCACGACGCCATGCTCCTGCTCGACATGACCGCCACCCACACCGAGCCCCCGCAGTTCCGGCAGAAGCGGTAAGCCCCACGGGGCCCGCCCCTCGGGCAGGCTTCATCGGGGCAGCTTGGTGGTTCGTTCCAGTGGCACCGCGAACAGGTATGTCCCGACGGCTGCGTCGACTGCTCCGCCCGGTAGGCGGTGCCGTCGTCGACTGTGTCGTGAACGGCAAGAACTGGAGCTCGCTCACGTCACCGCGTTCAACAGGTCGGCCAGCAGGTCGGGCCGTTCCAGAGCGATGAAGTGGCCTGCTCCCTCTACCTGCGTGAAATCGGCGGCAGGCAGCAGCGTCTTGTTGGCCTCCCGGTCCGACCACCGGGACCAGTCCTTCTCCCCGTAGACGAGGTGGACGGGGGCCTTGACCTCGGGGTAGCGCGAGCGGGCCGCGATGAGGCTGGGCAGGTTCTGGTACACGGCCCGGGCGACGGTCGGGTAGCCGGGGCGGCTGCCCACCTGGACGAGCTCGTCCACGTAGTCCGCCTGCAGGGCGGTCTTGTCGCCCAGCCCGCCCTGCAGGATCCCGCGGAGGACGGCCTTGTTCTCCATCCGGGCGACCATCGGGCCCACGCCCGGGAGGAGAACACCGCCGATGACCACACGGGCGAGGGCACTGGAGCGGGCAATCCCGTCGCGGAAGTCGTACGTGTTCACCGCGACGACGCGCCGTACTCGCTCCGGCAGATCGGCCGCGGTGGTCAGGGCGAGCACCGCCCCCATGGACTCCCCGACCAACGTCACGTCCTGCAGGTCGAGTTCGGTGAGGAGCCGTTCGACGCCCGCGCGCATCGCCGGCTCGTCGTACGACGCACCAGGCACGATCTCGGAGTAGCCCATCCCCGGCAGGTCGAGGGCGTACGCGGTGCGGTGATGCGAGATCAGCGGGATGAGGGCGCGGAAGTGCTCGGCCTGGGTGCGCACAGTGTGCAGCAGGACCACGGGAGCACCGGCGCCCGCTTTGAGGTAGCGCAGCGTCCCCTCACGGCTGCTGTCGCGCGGGGCGATGGTGTGGCTGGTGGTCCCCGGGATGTGAATCGTCGGACGTGACTCTGGGCTGGGCATCTCGACGGCTCCCCTTTGCGTGAACTGCGGACAGGTGACTCGGGTACGGTCCGCCCGAAGGGAGCGCTGCCGCGCCCCAGTTCCTGGATACCTGAGAAACCGACCGGTTTCCTCTCATTGTAAACCGATCGGTTTCCGTATGTACGGTCAGCGGCTTTCCAGACCCCGTTCGTGTCGTCGGCTGCGGTCAGGGCCATTCGGCGGCAGAAAGCCGCCGGACGTGGCGGGCTGCGCGCCATACGGTGGGGAGGCGCGTTTCGGTCCAGGCCTACTCGCCCGTTGCCCCCTGCGGCGGAGGAGTCACTGCTCGTCGAAAACTCCAGGGGTCCCGTGCAGGACCACGCTCTGCTCGAGCGGAACCCGTCCCATCCGGAAGCCGTTCACCGAAGCAGCCGGATCTGCTGTTCCGAACGAGATACCGAAGAGCAGCCTCAGCTCCTCCGGGACGCCCAGGAACTCGCGGACGACGTCGGCGTAGAACCCGAGCATGGTCTGCGGAATGCCATCGAGCCCCCGGGCCGCCAGTGAGAGCAGGAAGTTCTGCGCATACATGCCGATGTCACCGGCCGCCCGCACCCCGTCACCGAACGTCGGCATGAAGAGAAAGGCGACATGGGGAGCGTCGAAGAATGCCAAGTTCTCGCGGGCCGCGGCCTTCCTCTGTGACCGGTCCGAGCGCGGTATGCCCAGAGCCTGGTAGAGGGTCGCGGCGTGGTCGTGCGCCCGATCAAGGTAGGCGCCCTCACCGAAGTCCGAGTAGGAGAAGGTGAAATCGCAGGAGAGCCGCCCCTCCTCATCGGCCTTTAGCAGCTGCTTGCTGAGGGCGTTGCGGGGCGCACCCGAGACGACGTGCACCGTCCACGGCTGGGTGTTGCAGTTCGATGGGGCAGTTTGAGCATCTTCCAGCACGCCGCGGATGTCCGACGGGGACAGCGGGGGTGGGCAAGAACTTCCGAACGGAGCGCCGGGACCGCACGATGTCGGACAAGGGCGATGCTGCGCTGGGCAAGGAGATTCCTTCCAGTGGTGGTGTTCAGTCCCGCCATGGCGGCTGCGCTTCACGGCGCGGCACGTCCCGAGGGCGGCGCAGCGTGGCAGGCCGTGCGACACGGCAGCCGGCGTGAGGGCCGGGTGCAGGAGGGCCCCTTCGGCACCTTCGGCAGGATCGTGCCGAAGGTGCAGGCCGCATGGTGGACCACGTGATCTTCGTGTTGCGTGACGTGTCGCCGACGACCTCGCGTCGTCCCGTGCACGAGCTCGGGGGGCGTCAGCGGTGGGCGGAACGGTTGATTTCGACGACTTCGCCCAGGGTGGGCGCGGACGTGAGGGCGGCGAAGTGCTCCATCAGACAGTCACGCGTGCGCGGGGCCTCGGTCCGGTCGGCCGCGGCCAGGGCCTGCCCCATGTCCTCGAGCGTCAACTCAGTGCAGTAGGCGGGCGTGCCGGGCTGTTGGCGCCAGGAGTCGGCGAGTACGCCGGCGTCGAAGGGGTCGAAGCCGGTGTCGTCCACCAGGCGCATGGCCACGCGCCGTGCCTCATCGGAGTCGGCCGCGACCGGGATGGCGATGCGGCCCGGGGTTCCTCCCGGAACGCCCTTGGTCCGCTGAGTCTCGGCCAGGGCGGCGTTCCACGCCTTGGCCAGGGGCCGCCCCAGTTGCTTGGCGTTCCACACGCTCTCCACCTCGCCGTCGTCCACCGCCTCGATCCGCCCATTGAGGTGGGGGTAGTAGTTGGAGGTGTCGATGACCACCGTCCCGGCGGGCACGGAAGCGACCAGGCCCGCCAGTTCCGGGACCCGATCGAAGGGGATGGACAGGACGACCACGTCCTTGCCCTGAACGGCCACGTCAAGGGCGACCGCTCGGGCTCCGGACTCCACAACGTCGGCTGCGACGGCCTCGGGACCCCGGGCGTGCGCCACCTGAACGTCGTGACCGCCCGCACTGAGCTTGCGGGCCAGGTTCCCGCCGATCGCTCCCGCGCCGATAACCGCAATTCTCACGATTTGTCCCTCCAGAGGTTGCACCGCTCCTGAGGGCGGCACGATGTGATGAATGTGCACGCTGGGGCTGCCGGCCTCACCGGAAGTCCCGTAGGGCCGGGGCTCCGGCAGCCCGCTAGGGGGGAGCGGCCCGTTACCTACGCCTCGCTGTCGCGCTCGCAGTATCCGCTCTCGATGAGCGTGCGCAGACGGCCGATCGCCTCCTCGTCGGTGGCGCCCGTGCCGCTGATCCAGGCAACGGAAATCGCCGCGAGGAACAGGTCGTAGCCGTTTACTGACGGGCGCACATGCCCCGCAAGCTGCGCGGCCCGCACGTACTCGTCGGTGGTGGTGGTGAGGATGTCGCAGGGAAGCGTGAGCGGGTTGTCCGGCTCTTGCGCTCTGGCCGTGGCCATGAGTGGTTCCGGCAGGCCGCTGAAGGTGCTGAAGTACTCCTCCATGGCCCGCAGCCACTGCCGTAGCGCCTCAGCGGGGTCACGGAGCCGGGCGATGTCCGCCTGGCGGGCAACCAGCTCCTCCGAACGTGTCTGCAGTACGGCCGCCAGTAGCGACTCCCGCGTGGGGAAGTGCCGGTACAACGTGCCGGGCCCGACGCCCGCTTCCTTGGCCACCGCCTCCAGAGACGTGCCGACCCCGTACTTCAGAAAGTGACGCTGCGCAGCTGTCAGGAGGGCGGCACGGTTGCGCTGGACGTCGGCACGGGGCCTACGCCCCTGCTGTCCACCGGCACCCATACGCCCTCCCACGTTCCCACGACCGCCAAAACGGAGACTGCCTCCGAACAAAGCCCACACTAAAACGGAGGCAGCATCCGGTCAACTCGACACCGCCGCTGTCGCGTATCGCCGTGCACGGGCCGCCAGCGAGGTGCACTTCATGGCAGCCAGAGGTGGTCGGTGAGCATGCCCTTAGCGATGAGAACTGGCGACACTGGAGCGGCCAAGCCATCGTCTGATGGCGGCGGTTGAGCGATGGCGGGTCAGTCACCTGCAGAATGGGGCGCTGGCTTTCTCCGTAGCCACTGCCCGACTGGTCTGCCGAGGGTGCCGGACGACGACGCGGTCGAAGCTCTGTCGGTGTGTGGCTGGGGTCCGGTGGTTGGAGGCGCAGGTTCCGCTGCTTCACCGGGCCCCAGCTATGAAGCCTGCTTCCCGGAAGGTGGTGGCTACACCGTTTCCCCCTGGGAGACCTGGGACATGCCTGTGGGCCCCGGGTGTTCCCGGGACCCACACGCTTGCTTCTGCTGGGTGGGCTACCAGCGGTACCAGCGGCCCTTGCGGCCGCCGGTGCCCGCACTGCGCATCACGAAGCCCAGCAGCCAGACGACCAGCACGATGACGGCGATCCACCACAGTGCCTTCAGCGCGAAGCCCGCGCCGAAGAGGATCAGGGCCAGAAGCAGGACGAGAAGCAGGGGAACCATAGTTATCAACCTCCGCCGCTCCATGTGCCCGGTGATTCGAAGAACACGCGGCTGATTTTCCTGGTTTCTTCACTGTTCTTACGGGAACTGGGCCTAGTTTCGTCACATCACCGGTGTTCACCTCACGGCTGGCGGGCGCCCGGCGCGTCCGCGCGCCACTGCTGGCGCAGGTGTGGGTGCGATGCGGCAGGGGACTTGGTGGGCAGGCCGGGTTCAGCAGTATTTCCCTGGGGACTGGCCCGGCCCAGGCTTCTCTGGTTCAGCCAACGTGCTGGGGAAGCCGCTTATCCGAGGCTGCCCCGTTCGCAGACCATGCGGGCGACCTCGCGGAGCTTGATGTTCTTCTCCTGGGAGTAGCGGCGCAGCACGGCGAAGGCCTGCTCCTCGGTGAGATGGCGGGCGCCCATGAGGATGCCAATGGCTTCGCCGATGGTGTGGCGGGTGGCGACGGCCTGCTCCATCTGGGCGTGAGCGCGGGCGCTGGAGGAGGCGATGGCTCCGTGGGAGGCCAGTAGCCAGCCGGCAAGCTCGCTGTTCTCCGTGAACGCGCCGGGCTTGTGGGAGTAGAGGTTCAGCGCGCCGAGGTCTTGATCCTCGGTGAACAGCAGGAAGCCCATCATGCTGCCCACGCCGAGAGCATGGGCCTTGGGGGCGTAGGCGGGCCAGCGCTGGTGCTCGCCGGTGAGGTCGGCGATGCGGAAGACCCGCTCACCTTGCGAGCTGTAAGCGGCATCGAAGCACGGCCCTTCGCCCAGCCGCTCTTGGAGCTGGTCGCTGTCGGTGACCAGCTGATGGGTGGGAGCGAGTGTCTCCACTGTCTTGTCGCGCAGTACGAGAATGCCGGCGGCGTCGCAGCCTTCCACCAGCTCGGTGGCCGAAGCGGTAATCCGCTCCAGTGTGGTGTCAACGGAGTCCTGTGCCAGAAGATCACGCGTCATCGAGGCCATCTGCTGTGCGAACCCACGCCAGTCCACTTCACCCTCCGCTGCTGTGCGCGCCGCCTGGGTTGCCCTCATACCCAGCTTTCCACGCAGCTCTCGCGGTGACATCGCGCGACCGTGGCCGACACAGCACGCCCCCCGGAGCGCTGTCGCGTGGACGGCTGGACGAGTGCAGTGAGCGCTGAGCGCTCCTCTGCCACGAGGATGACGTGCCCCTCTGCTCCAGCCGGTCGCTGACGGGCCCGCACACCGTTGTCTTGGACTGCTCGGTGCTGCGATCCGGTGGCGAGGACGGCCTGCAGCTCTTGGGGCGCGTTCGTGGTGGTGCTGGGCGAGGATTCGTACAGGTTCTGGGCGCTGCGGTGTGCGAGGGCACGGCGGGCCCAGGGCAGGTGCGGCGTCTCACACAGCCTGCGGTGGCTGGCTCGGGGTACCCCTTGGTCCTTCAGCCGTGGCGGAGTGAGAACGGGGAGAAGATGGGCGAAGCCGCTGCAGGAGTGCAGCGCCTACAGGCGGCATTCCAGGGTCGGTTGGACCGGATGAGGCGGTGGTTCGGCCGGGCGCGTTCGGATGGGCACGAGCGGCACACCGTTGTCCTTATCGGCAAGAGCACCCTCGCGGCCGCCGTCTCGTGGGTGATCGCGCGCGATGTCATGGCCGCGCAGTCGCCGGCGTTCGCGCCGTTCTCCGCGGTGCTGATCATGCAGGTCACCGTGTACCAGTCGCTGGTGCAGGCCCTGCGGTGCGTCGGTGCGGTCGCCGTGGGCGTGGGACTGCAGGGAGTACTGGGCCTGCTGGTCGGCCCTCATCTGCTCACGTTCGTGCTGGTGACGCTGGCGGCCCTGGCCATCGGACGGTGGCGGCCCCTCGGTTCCCAGGGCTCACAGGTCGCCACCGCGGCGTTCTTCGCCTTCTCCACCTACGTCGCCGCCACGAGCGACGCACAGCGCTGGTCCCAGCTCGGGCAGATCATCGTGCTCGTGCTCATCGGCTGCGGCATCGGCGTCGTGGTGAACACGCTGGTGCTGCCTCCCCTGCGCTACCGCAGCGCGGAGTACGGCGTCCACACCCTCGCCCATTCGCTGTGCGACCTGATCGGCGACATGTACCCGGCGCTGCGCGAAGGGAAGCTGGACGACGAACGCACCCGGCACTGGCGCCGGCGCGCCTCCCACCTGGCACCGATCGTGCGGCAGGCCCAGTCGTCGGTCCACACCGCCTGGGAGAGCACCCTATACAACCCCCAACGCCTACGAGGCCGTCACCGCCACCGCACGTCCTTCGACGGATACCAGGCCGTCGTCGACGCCCTGGAACGCGTCTCCCACCAGGTGGCCTCGATGACCCGCAGCCTCGACCAATGGCACGCCGCCGACGCCAGCCAGGACCACCTCGACTTCGCCCGCTCCTACGGCGACTTCCTGGCCTCCCTGACTCCCATCGCCGAGCTGCTCGGCCAGATCGACGAGGACCACATGCAAGACCAGGCCCACCAGCTGTGTGAGGCCGTCGAGCAGGCTCAGCGGTGCCGCGACCGACTGGAGGACGACGCCCGGGCCGGCTCCCTCCCGCTCAGCGACCCCGCCCAGCCGTACGGCATCCTCATGGCCGAGGCCGCCCGGCTGACAGAGGAGTTCCAGCACACCTGCAATGTGCTCAAGCACGGCGTCTCCGAAGCTCAGGCCCCCCGCAGCGGGAAGCGAGCACGGTGAAGCCGTCCCGTCGGTCGCACCGGCCCGACTGACCTGGGTCGCTAGCCGGCCGCGGCCCTGAGAGTCCCTCCCGTCGCGTCTAGGACCTGTACGTGCAATCAACGTGGCCGCTCACGGAAGCCGGCATCGCGTGACGGTGTCACCGTGGTGATCAACTGCTGGTTTCGGGCCAGGTTTCCGGCAGGGCGAACTGAACTCGGGGCCGTGATTGAACGGTCGGCCGCCCTTGGGGTCGTAGGCCAGGCGCTGTTGCGCACGCTTCGGGTGAGCCGCTGGGGGCACCCGTCGGACCGAACGGCCTCCGAGGCCAGTGAGGTGCCGTATGAGAAAGGAGGGGCACTATGCCGGCCGGATCGAGCTCCAAACGGGA
The DNA here is from genome assembly GCF_053643595.1 of Streptomyces sp. NPDC055506. Lineage (NCBI taxonomy): Bacteria > Bacillati > Actinomycetota > Actinomycetes > Kitasatosporales > Streptomycetaceae > Streptomyces > Streptomyces sp. NPDC055506. Next base: position 18,281 of record NZ_JBSHKH010000023.1, read on the forward strand.
GCGCCAGTACGAGCACATCAAGAACAGTGCCCAGGACCGCGGCGAGTCGTCGAAGCGGGCCAAGGAGATCGCCGCACGGACGGTCAACAAGGAGCGGGCCAGGTCGGGCGAATCGGAGTCCGCCAGTAAAGCCTCGACACGTGACCCAAAGTCGGCGTCCCAACGGGGCGGGCAGCGCTCGCACAGCGGTGCGCAAGGCCCGACCAGGGGCCAACTGTACGAAGAGGCCAAGAAGCGGAACGTCCACGGCCGCTCCTCAATGACCAAGAAGCAGTTGGAGAACGCACTGGGGCGCTGACGAGGCAGCCTTGCCACTGGCTTGGGCCCGGCGATGGCCCCCCGCTGCTAGTGCTGCATCAGGCAACGTTCGCCCTGTCGACCACCTCGCGTAGGCGTTCGTCGGCGGCATGCTTGTTCCGCCAGATGATGTAGCGGCGGATCATGCTGCCCTGGGCCTTATGGCTGGCGTGGTCCGTTCCGTCCAGTGCGAAGTAGCGCAGGGCGGTGAACTGGGCCTCGATGCGGTTCAGCCAGGAGCTGTTGGTCGGTGTGGAGGCGAACTCGACGTTGTTGGCCTCGGCCCAGTCGCCGACCCGGGTGTCCTTCTTCGTGGTCAGGTGCGGGGAGTAGTTGTCGAGCACAATCGCGATGCGGATCTTGGGCGGGTAGAGGCTGCGCAGGTAGCGGCAGAACTCCAGGAACCTCGTCCGGTTCTTCTTCGGCTTGATGTGGCCGTAGAGCTTGTCCTTGGCCAGGTCGTAGGCGGCGAACAGGTGCCGGACCCCGTGCGGGCGGGTGTAGGTCGCCCGCCTGCGGGGGCGGGGTTCCCGGTCGGGGTCCTTGTGCCGTCCGCTGCGCTCGGCCCTGATCCGTAGGCCCTCGTGGCTGATGTCGTCGACCACCCCCTCGGCGACCAGGAAGTCGGCCAGCTTGGCCAGGCTCCAGGTCGAGTACGGCAGGCTGTGCTCGGCTGGCTTGGACTTGGCGATCTTCTTGATCTCCCGGCGTTCGGGGAGGGTGAAGGTTCTGGGCCGGCCGCCCTTGTACTTCGGGTAGAGCGCCTCGAAGCCGTCGGCGTTGAAGTTGTGGATCACGTCCCGGACCCGGTCCGCGCTGGTGAATGTCACCTCGGCGATCTTCGCCACGGGCATGCCCTGCGCGGACAGCAGTACCATCTGGGCTCGCCGCCAGGTCACCACCGATCCCGTGCCCCTGCGGATGATCCGCAGCAGTCTTCGGCCCTCGTCGTCATCGATCCCCCGTACCTGCACCCGTTCGGCCACGCGCACATCCTGGCAGCGACCGGGACTTGGGACGGAGCTGCGGCTGCTTCACGTCGCTCGGCGTTTCCTCAGCTCAGCGAGCCATGCCCGTACCTGTTCGTCGTCGTGCAGGTAGCCGCGGCTCTCGCCCGCAGGGAGATCGATTCCGTAGAGGCGGTTCAGCGCCCACCAGGAGAGGTCGTCCCAGACGATCCGGTCCTCCATCACCCACCTCGCCGCCCAGCGATCGGCCTCGTCCCTGGACAGCCGACCCGCGACAAGCTCAACGAAGCGATCTTCGATCTCATCAAGAGTTGGCTGGCCGCTGGCATCCATGCCCTGACCGTACCGGCAGGGCAAACGTTGCTTGATGCGGCACTAGTGAGTGTGGAGACGGGCGGTCACTCCGCTCGGGGCTGGCAAGCCCCAAGTCGGTGGCACGCAGGGCGCAAGGCAGTGGCGAGGTCGTTGCCGCGGCCATGTCCTTGGGACGTAGTTGGCCAGGCGCACGGTGGAGCGGACGTTGAGGTCGACGATCTCCAGTTCGTGGGCGAGGTCGGTGTCCGTGAACGTGCAGCCGGGCGCCACGCCGGCGCTGAGCACCGCCACGTCGATCGGTCGGCCCGTCGCGGTGACTGCGGTGTTGACGCATTCAGGCCCGTCGTAGGCACGCAGGCCAGACCGGACCGCTTCCACTGTGGCTCCGCACTCGCGGATCTGCTGAAGGCTGTCTGCTGCGGACGCCCATCGTCCTCGGCGTTGATGACGAGGTCGTACCCACACTCGGTCAGTTCCTTGGCCAGTTCAGGAGGGCGGGGCGGGCAGGGGCTTGTCGGCGAGGGCCTGGGTGGTGGTGGAGACCGGCGACGGGGGAACATGGCTGTCGCTGATATGGGCACGCGGTGCGGGAAAGGAACGGCGTGGCCGTGAAGCACGGTTTCGTCGTGGACGACACCGGCGAAAGGGAAGCCTTGCAGCCCGAGCAGGAACAGTCCGCACCGCAGGTCGTGTCCGAGCCCGTCCCGCCCTACGACTCGGACAAACAGCGGCATCCGGGGCTGGAGGCCGACATGCGCCTGGCGCCGCGCTATCGGGCGAGCCGCTACCGAGCCAGCGGGAAGCTGGAAGGAAAGGTCGCGCTGATCACCGGCGGCGATTCCGGAATCGGCCGTGCCGTGGCGCTGCTGTACGCGCGCGAGGGCGCCGACGTGGCCATCGTCCACCTGCCCGAGGAGCAGGTCGACGCGGAACAGGTCCGAAGCGAGGTGGAAGGGCACGGCCGGCGCTGTCTGCTGCTGCCCGGCGACCTCACCGATCCGGCGTTCTGCCGCGAGGCTGTCGAGCGGACGGTGGCGGAACTCGGTGGGCTGAACATCCTGGTGAGCAACGCCGCGTACCTCAACAGCAAGCTGGAACTGGAGCAGTTGACCGCGGAGGACTTCGACCGGACGTTCAAGACGAACATCTACGCGTACTTCCACCTGCTCATGGCGTCTCTGCCCCACCTGGAGCCCGGTGACGCCGTCATCGCCACCGCGACCGAGGAAGCCCTCAAGGGCAGTACGACGATGATCGACTACGCGGCGTCAAAGGCAGCGCTGATCACCCTGACCAAGTCCGTCGCCGTGCACCTGGCCAAGCGAGGCGTCCGCGCCAACGTCGTGGCACCGGGTCCGACCTGGACGCCGCTCAACGAGGCGGACCCGCACATGCCGCCGGACGGGCTCGCCCACATCGGCAGCGAGGCTCCCCTGGAACGCGCGGCCCAGCCGGAGGAGATCGCCCCGACGTACGTCTACCTCGCCTCCGACGCCGACTCCAGCTACACGGTCGGTGAGGTCATCGCCGTGACGGGCGGCATCGTCGACACGCGGTAGACCCGATCCCGGGCGCGTCTCGACGGGCAGCGACTGCAACGTTCAGCCATGCCCGCCGGACAAGCCCTGGTTGAGTTCGGTACGGCTCAGGCCGCGGACGGGACCGGCTCAACCGGGCCAGGTGCCGGTCAGGCGGCGGGTTGCGGCGGCGCCGCTGCGGTCGACGGCGGGGATTCCTCCGAAGATTCGTATCGGTCGAGTGTGCCCCACTGCCCAGGCTGTTCGGTGATGATGTGGCAGGCGTCCGTGATGACCTGGTCGGCGATCCAGCCGCGGGGTTCGATTTCCGTCACCAGGGGTTCGTTGTCCGGTCCGCGGGCTGTCTCGGAGCCGTGCAGGGCCCAGGGGCGGGTGCGGGCGTCCTTGACGTGCGGCAGGTGGCAGTAGTCGTACAGCCGGCGGGCGACCCAGACTCGCACGGGCCGCTCGCCCCACCAGTCCCCGAGGTCCAGCGGGCTGGCCGACAGACCCGGCAGCTTGATCCCGGTCAGATCGTCCGTACTGCTCGTCTTCGGCAGGTCGCTCTGGGGCCCGCGGGACCAGCGCACGTAGAGGCCGTGGCGGTGGGTGATGAGCTGGGTCAGCTCATCGAGGCTGCTGAACGTCGGCAGGTCGGCGATCGTGGTCATGGTGGTTGTGGACGGATTCCGGGGCGGTCAGGTGGTCAGGAGGGAGTCGTCTTCGGTACGGGCCCCGGGCAGCCGGTGGCGCGCGGCGACAAGGGCGGCGTCGATATCGCGGGTGCCGGTCGACACGCACAGCGTGTAAGCGACGTCTTCCATACGCCGGCGCGCTTCCCCGGTGCCGTTTTCGGCGTGCAGGACGCGCAGCGTCTCGTACTGCTCGATGAGGTTCTTCAGTACGACGGGGTGTGCCAAGAGCATGGGGAAATCTCCCTCGTCACCTTCGTTCACATGGGTCATACACCGGCCCGTGTGCCCCGGGCCCCGGCCGCCAATCCGGTGCGTACGGAGACTGGGCAGGAGGTGCGGGGGAGGGCGTTCGGCTCAGTCGGTGGACAGGGCCTGGAGCAGGTCGCCGACCGTAGGATCGGCGGCCACGGCCTGGAGATCGTCAAGGCGGTGAGCGAGGGACTGTCCATCGATTAGGAGGCGGTCGGCCCACATCGCCCTACCCAGCGCAATCAGCGAGACCCCCGTCCGGAGCCTGACGTAACGACGGGAAGCCTCCGCTGCGGCGTCGCCGACCTGGACGCGGCAGTGCAGCGGCGCTCGCGCCTTAGCGCACGACTCGAATTTCGAAGTCCCGGCAGGTCGTCCTCGCTATCGGTGCGGGTTCAGTGCTCCAGCAGGTGGCTGAGTCCGTTGGCCGTGAGGGTGCTTTCGACGGGAGTGCTGGTGGTGGCGATGGCGAGGGCCCCGCCAGTAGCGCGCAGCGCATGCTGGAGGCCGAGGAGCATGTAGAGGCTCCCGTTGTCGCACACGGTGACCCCGGTCATGTCGAGACGAAGGCGGCGAACGCCTGACTCGACGGAGGTGACGGCGATGTCGCAGAGGGAGGCGACGCTGTGCACGTCGAGTTCCCCGGTGAGGGCGAGCGTGAGGGTGCCGCCGCTGGGAGGACGTATCGGCTGGATAGTCAGCCGTGGGTCCGATGAACTAATCGCAACGCGGTCCATATACGCCGCAGTCGTTGCTTTGAACTTTCCATAAGATATATGGCAAATGCCCGGTATGTCACCATGCGAGTATCTATATCCAACCCGTGATGCTTGATCGCCGGGATGCGGGGCAGGCGGAGCCTGTGTCATCTGCCCCTTCCGGCCTGTTCGTGCAGGTTCGGCATGCCTTGACGCAGGCGGGGTTTCACCTGGTCGTTGAGGATGCGGAGGACGGCAGGACGGTGCTTGCCGTGATGGACGTGCCGGCCGGGGTGCTGGTGCGTTGGACGGCCTCGGACGGGTTCACCTCGCTGGCGATGGACCAGCCCGGAGCCTCAGGCGACAGTATGCGGGCGGTGGTGCAGGCTGCGGTTTCGGGCCTGCTGGTCCAGCTTGGACACATCGTCACGGGGCCATCAGACGGTGGTGACCTGCTGGTTTTGGCTGACGGATAGGGAATCTACTGAAGTCCGTGCCGGACGGGTGCGAGTGGCGTTCAGGGCGACGCAGTGCCGTGGCGGTGGCCCTGGCCTTGAGATTCATCAGGCCTGGTCGGCTTCGCGAGATGTCGGCTGGCCGCTTCGGTTGGGGGCGATTCGCCTGGTCATCAGCGTGATCGCGGCCCAGGTGGTGACGGCGATGGCCCAGGGGGTGGGGCGGCCCGCGCGCTGATTCAGGAAGCGCAGGGCGGAGGCGAGTGAGATGGGCCCAAGCCGGCTTTCGCGCCGCCGACCGGGATGCGGTTCCGCGCCTACGCCCGGAGGCGTCCCTGGACGGCTGACGGGCTTGATGGTCAGGTTGGGGTGCCGTTTCGCCCAGTCCACGAGCTTGCCGGCGTATGCGGAGTCGGTCCACACGATCGTGATCTAGGAATGCATCAGCCGCAGCCGGAACAGCCACTTCCTTCGCTGCGGCGTCGTGCAGGTCGGCGGGGATGACCATGACCATCAGGGGGAGTCCGCAGGTGTCGACGACCAGGTGGCGCCCGGGGCATGCATGGGTGAGCCGTAGGGCGCGGCCTCGGGTTGTGGCGGCCTGTCCGGCTTGTCCCGGGGTGCGCCTGGTGGTTGGGGCTGCCGGGCACAGGCCGGCCCCCTCGAGCAGGTTCCGAGCAGGCCACCTGCGTCATGCGAATTGGGTGCTGTGTCAGGTGCCGCGCCCGCCTTCGTCGTCTACGCCTTCGGTGTCGATCTGCTCCTTGCGGACCTGGCCGCGCACCGCTTCCTCCTCGGTGTGTTCCTCGGTGGACATGCGTACCCGCTCCACCGGCACCGTCTCGGTCTGCGACACGGGGCGTTCCTCATGGAGGATGACCTCGTGTTCGGCTTCGCTGATCTCGGGCCCGGAAAGGGCGGCATCGCGGGTCTCGTCCGTGATCGGCTCCCGCTCGACACGGACTTCCTCATGGCGCACCGGAACGGTCCGCTGCACCTCTTCGGTGACGACGTACTTGCGCAGCCGCGCCCGGCCGGCCTCTCGGCGCTCGACGCCGACGTGCATGCGCTCCTCCGAGCGCGTCATGGCGTCATCCGGGCGGGCGGTGCCGGACATGGCAGCCGCTGAGGCGTCCGTTTCATCGCCGGAGGGGACTGTCGTTCCCGTGGTACCGGTGTGGGCCCAGCCGCCCTCGCCGGGCTGGTTGGCCTGTTGCCAGGCTGCGTCCCAGTCGATGCCGTAGTGCTCGTAGAGGCGGTGTTCCTCGTCTTCGGAGAGGTGCCCGCCTGAGTCGACGTCGACGTTGGGCGCGTCCTTGACCGTGTCCTTGGCGTAGGGGACCTCCAAGTGGTCTTCCACGATGGCGGCGTCGTGGATGGGTACGAAGGACTCACTGGTGCCGAACAGGCCGGTCTTCACACTCACCCACTCGGGCTGGCCGGTGGTGTCGTCGAGGAAGACGTGTTTGGCATCGCCGATCTTGTTGCCGTCCGTGTCGTAGACCGGGTGGTCGAGCACGGTCGGGATCTGCTCGTGGGTGATCACTGTTTGCTCACGCTCTCTCTTCTCGCGTGCGGCTCGTTCTGTTCCGGCTCACCACCCCGCCGGGCACGAAACCGGAACAGAACGGTTATTGCTCACAAAGTGGGCACTTCTGATGCTTTTCGTATCCCCCGGACTGGACCGGCCGGTGGTGCAGGAGCACTCCCCGCAGCCGGGCCGGTGGTTGCGGGGCGTAGGGAAGGACGGCCGAGCGCCCTCCGCCAGGTCGGGGCCGAAGCCTTCGTAGCGGTTGCGGTGTGCCTGTCCGGCAGGCCTTCGCCAAGCTCGTACGTGCGTTTGGTCGAAGGTGGTGGCGGCTACTCGCACCCGCAAGCCTGCGTCGCAGCGAGAGGCAGCGCCGACGGGACCACGCAGAGACAGACGAACAGAGGGTTGGTCGCGATGACGGTGGCGACCCAGCAGGGCGGCGGGGGCGGTTCCAGCGGCCTCTACGACGTCCTGGAACTCATTCTCGACCGCGGGCTGGTGATCGACGCGTTCGTGCGGGTCTCCCTTGTCGGTATCGAGATCCTCAAGATCGACATACGGATCGTAGTTGCCAGCGTGGACACCTACCTTCGCTTCGCCGAGGCGTGCAACCGCCTCGACCTGGAAGCGGGGCCGCGCAAGCCAGCCGGCCTTACGGAGCTCACGGGACAGGTCACGGAGTCCGGCACCCGCGGCAAGACCAAGGGAGCCCTGTCCGGCGCCGCGGAGACGATCTCGGATGCCTTCCAGAAGTCACGCGACGAGGGCCGGGAGCGTCAGGGCGATGGGGCCGCGCGCGGGAGAGGGGAATGAGTGATGGCACCTACGACTACGGGAGCCGACGGCGAGACGGGGCGTACGCGACCGCGATCGAGGGGTTCAGCCGCCCGGCGCAAACCTTCCCCCCTGCGTGTGCCCCACATGGCCGACGGTGAGCAGCGGGACCGCGTCGGTAGCCGCCTCCGCTAGTCGATCACTGTGCAGACCGAGACCGCCGCGAGCGCACATCCGGCGGAGGCACAGCACGTCATTGCTGCCAGATGTGCCTTCCAGCGGTCGCGTATGCCCTACCGTCGTAGCCCTGGTGAGCACGCCGGGGGGGCCATGGCGTACAAGATGACCGACGACTACGCGTCCACGATGGTGACCGTCATTCCAGTCATCCTGGTAGTGGCCACTGTCGAGTTCCAAGCACTCGTGAAGCGCGAACCGAGACCGTCACCACGAGAGGGCCTTACAGGAAAGTTGGCGTGGGAGGTAGCGCTCCTAGTGATGTGGCACAGCCTCATCATCAGCCACGCCGCCATTGAGATGAAGCTGGTCATGTGGCTGGCCACCACGGAGCGGCCAGAGTCGCCGGAGCTTGCCTGGGCGGTTGCGTTCATCGCCTGGCTTGGTCTTATGTGCGTGGTCGGCCTGACCTTCCTGCTTATGTTTGGCGGCATCATCCGTGTTCATATCGCGATGTTCAAGGACCTCCTCCGAGATACGAGGTCGCAGTCCTCGGCAGGCGGCTCATCGATCCCGCGCCGGCCGCGGCCGCGCATACGGCCGAGCAATCCCGCACACCGATCGGTTCGAGGCCCGCGTCGTGCGCCGCGCAACAGTACTGCGAGGCGACGTCACGCTGCGGGTAGCTGAGGCCAGCTGTTCGTCAAGGCCGTCGCCCTCCTGATCGCGGGAGCCACGCCTGAGACCGCCCGCTGGGACACAGGAGCCGTCCTCAGCAGCCTTGACGATGCCGCAGGCGATGACCTGCTGGACCGCATCCTCGCCCAACTGCCCACCCGGCTATGCGCTGCTGTTCGGTCGCGCCGAATTGGCCTGAGCCCTGTCCCTGGCGAGCGGGTCGTCCGCAGCGCGACGGAGCTGAGGACCACGTCGAGCGCACCGAGCCGGTCCTGCTGTCCCTCGCGGTGCGCCTGCATGATCTGCCGGGGGGCAGGCCGGGCAGGGAATTGTCCTGCACGGGAGCCGCCAGCGTGGCTCCCGGCGACAAGGCTCCCGTACCTGCACCCGCTGCAGACGGCGAGGAGCATCGCTGTCTCTGGTACCCGTGGGGTCAGTGATGCTTGTCGATTGCTCGGAAACTGCCGACCAGCGCGAATGGCACCACCTCCCCGTCGAACACAGTCGTGCCGGGGATTGCGCTACTGGAGTTCCGCGGGCCAATGGTCGCAATTGCAGAGCCGTTGTCGCAGGTAATCCCGATGAAGAATTCAACGGTCCTGTTGCTCTCGTTACGGACGTTGAAGCTGGTCGCGGGACTGCTGATCACAGCGGTGCACACACCCGGCTCGGCTGAAAACGTTCTCTCGTTGACGTAGATCCGTCCATCGCCGTCGCCCCTGTGGCTGTGGTCCCTCTGGCCGTCGCCTCCCAGGCCGTCTCCCAGATCGCCTCCCAGGGGAACAGATGCAGCGGCCTCCCTCACTGACGGGGTGGACTCAGCGGCGGAATTGGAAGCCGAGGCGTAGTTCACGCCGGTTGCGGCAAGGACAGTGATGCCCACCGACAATGCGATCGCGACAACGGTACGCGTACGCATTCCATTTCTCCCTCTCACGGGCATTCCGTTTCTCCACATCTCGGGGATGTCAGCTGATCTGCCGACCATGAATGAACATACTCATGCCTATTTCTGTCGCCACCTCGGAAATTTCTGAGGGGTGATAAAAAGAGGCCGATCGGGTGTTCGAAGGGTCGACGCCGTGTTTGTGATGACCCATCAGAAGAGCTGAAAAAAAAGGCACTTGGTGAAGCGGTTGGGTCATTCGGGGGATCTTGCTGACGCTCTATCACACAGTTGCTGGCGTGTCGTGCATTGAAAATAAGCCGCACAGCAGATAGGGCTCCACCGGCTTCTAGGGCTGTCCTGTTCAGCCTTGCCTGGCAGCTGGCCCTGCGGCGGGAATGCGCGGTGGTTCAGGTCCCCGCGCTGTGGAAGTCCCGGTCGGTGACGGCCGTACACTTCCCCTCCCAAGCCCTAGCACCTAGGCCTCCATCACGCTGATGACCCGCCGCCTCACCCGCACACCGTCACACCATGCCGCACGCACGAGTACCGAGACCCCCAGGCCGCCCGGCTCATCGGCGTCACGCCGAGGCTGCCCGGCACCGGGGGTCAGCCCATGGCCCGACTATCTCGAGATCCCGCGCGGTTCCGTGCCACGCTGGGCGGTCAGATCCAGCGTTGGCTCCTGGCTGCCCACGACAATCGCCTTCGCAGGATTCGTCGGCCTCGCTGAGAAGCTGGTGCGTGGGCCGTACCCACGACACAGGCGCCACACCAAGCGTCGACGGTGCACAGCAGTTGCTCCATGATGTGGCTACTCGACGTTGCCGCAGCGATCGATGGGGGATCGGCATGACGGGTGCGCTGGTGTATGTGCTGGTCCTGACCGTCGCATACGTCGGCCTCTGCGTCGCCGCCACCCACGCCTTCCGCCGTCATCGTGAGTGCCTGCGGCTGCAGGCGGCAGGCGTGCAGACGACAGGGCAGTGCACATCGCTGTCATGGCGCCAGGACGACGTCTCGGTGCGCTTCTCCTTCGCTCTCGCGGACGGCACGAAGTACGAGGCGGACTCCTTCCACGTGTCGCGGACATCCTTCTCGCCCGGCAGCACGTTCCCCATCGTGTACGACCCCGCGTCGCCGGCCGTCGCGGAGGTGGCGGACCTACTGAGCGAGGCCATCCGCTTCCACCGCCTCGTTCTCGTAGCCATCACTCCCGTGTTGCTCCTGCTCGCCACCCTGGATGTGTGGCTCGCCCTTGCCGTTCTCCTCTGACCCGGCGCGGGCGAACCGGCGCGCTTCATCCGGACCTGAAACTCAATCGGTTCTTTTCAAGGATGTAGACGTGCGGCCGTCGAAATAGCCGCGGGATGTGCGGCTGCATTGGCGGCGGGGCCCGCTCAGTGCTGCTTCCGCGTGCCGCAGCCGGGGCGGTCTTACCACGCTACTGACCTTGGAACGGTGATGTCGGGTCGGTTTGCCTGACGGGTGGTGTGCGGCGCTGGTAGCCATCTGGGCGTGAGATACGCGCAGGGCGGCGGGTTAACCGCCGCAGGGAGGGCCGCCCGGGAGCGGGTCAGGCTGCAGTCCGTGGAGCGCTTCGAACTCGGAGAGAAGAGTCGGGAGATCGCGGCCGCGCTGCGGGTCAGTGAGCGGTCGGTTGAGCGATGGCGCCGGGCTTGGCGGGAGCAGGGCGAGATGCGGCTGCGGTCCGCGGGCTCCCCTGGCCGGCCCAAGCTCAGCGCGGCCCAGGTCGAAAAGCTAGAACGTGAATTGGAGCGGGGACCGCTGGTCCATGGCTGGGCAGATCAGCGGTGGACGCTGGCGCGGGTGAAGACTCTGATCGGCCGCATCTTCCATGTCTCGTACACCGTGGAGGGCACCTGGCAGTTGCTGAAGCGGCACGGCTGGTCATGGCAGCAGCCTGCTCGGCGGGCGATCGAGCGCGATGACGAAGCCGTCGAGCTGTGGAAGAAGGAGGTCTGGCCGCGGGTAAGAGCACCGCGGCGGCGCTTGGGGCCTGGATCGTCTTTCAGGACGAGGCCGGGCAATCGATGACGCCGCCGCGTGCCAGGACCTGGGGCCGGGTGGGCCGCACCCCTGTGGCGCGGGTTCGAGGCAGGGGATCCGGACGGGTCTCGATGGCAGGCATGGTCTGCTATAGGCGGGGGGAACGGTCGCGGCTGATCTACGCCGTCCGCGAGTACCACGGCCGCAAAAACGAGCCGAAGGGCTTCGGCTGGCGCGATCTGCGAGACCTGCTCGTCCGAGCCGCATCCAGCTTGGCGCCCCGATCGTGCTCGTCTGGGACAACGTGCGCCTGCACCTGACCGCCGGAATGAGGGAGTGGGCCGCGGCGAACGTGCACTGGCTCACCATCTTCCAACTGCCCGCATACGCACCTGACCTCAACCCGCAAGAAGGCGCCTGGTCGCTGGTCAAGCGAGAGGTTGGCAACCTCGCCGCGGCCGACCTCGCCCAGATCACCAAGGCCGTCAAGCGCAGGCTCAAGCAGATCCAGTACCGACCGGACATAGTCGACGGCTGCCTCGCCGGCACTGGCCTTGCCATCCACGAGTAACGAACCCAGGAAACGGCCGGCCTGACGCATGGGCCTACGATCGCGGCACCCCGCCGAACGCTTGTGCCCGACGAATTGAGTGAGCTGATGAGCGACGACGTCCTGTCGATCATTCTGGCTGATCCCCCGTGGCAGCCCGACCGGGCGGTAGCCGAGCGGACTGCCGCGCTCGCCGCGGATCTAGCTCCTGGCCTGCCCGATGGCGTGGAGGTGGAGATCGACGTCACCTGGCGCGACACCCTCACCCCTGTCGACTGCGGCGACAACCTGGAACTGATCGGCTGCCCGCACTGCGGTGCCTCGATCGACACCGAGTGGTACGCCGGCCTGCTGGAAAGCCACTGTGAGGACGGCTTCGCCACCTTGGCCGTAGAAGTGCCCTGCTGCGGCGCCGCCACGTCGCTGGACGTATTGGACTATGACTGGCCGTGCGGCTTCGCCCGCTTCGAGATCGCCATCTGGAACCCCGAACGAGACTGTCTGCTGCCGCAGCCGCTTGGAGTACGGGCCATAAGCGGTTGACCAGGACTTTGCGTCGCCACACGTCGTGTGCGTGGCGAACGGTAGCCCGGAATCGGGGAGCGGTCGTCATTCCCCTTCGCAGATGCCCTCGACAGCGACCTTCTGGTACAGGTGCGGGTAGGCGACGGTGCCGGCGGGATAGTGCTCCAGGTGGGAGGCGAACTCCGGCGTGCTGAGTGCTGCATGGAGGTGCTCGGTGGATTTCCAGACCGCGACGTTGGTGAAAAGCCGGCTGCCGCCGATGCCACGGTACAGCTGCACGGAGAGAAGGCTCCCCGACTTCTTCATGTACTCCGCGTCGTCCGTCCAGGCGGCCACCACCTCATCCTCCTTGCCCTCCGGGGCGACGAAGGTGTTGATGATGGTGACCGGGCCAGCCTTCTTCTTCTGCTGGTCGGGGAAGGCGGTGGACTCGTCGAGGTGGCCGAAACTGAGCATGATTTCTCCATGAAATCGAGGGGGAGTGGGTCTACTCACCCACAGAGATGCAAGTGATCAGGGACCGACGCGGCCAAGTTGGCTGTTGATGGGGCGTTATCAGTGGGCGGTCCGGGTGAGGGGCTACGCCGTCGCTCGCTGCGCGGGCCCGTCCGTGGTGCGTCCTCAGGCGTGGTGCTTGCCGAGGAAGTCGGTGATGAGCTGCAGCCACTCGTCGGTCCGCTCCAGCATCGGCAGGTGGCCGGTGGGGATCTCTGTGAGCTGGGCGCCGGGGATGGTCTCGGCGAGCTGGCGGTGCAGGGCGGTGGAGGTGAGCCGGTCGTCGGTCGTCGAGACGACCAGGGTGGGGACCTTGAGGCCGGCGAGGTCGTCCCGGACGTCGACCTGGCCGACGAGGTCGGTCTGCTCGGAGCTTCCGTCGGCCGCACCGGCGGCGACGTAGCCGAGGGTCTGCTGCAGTTGCTCGGCCGGCATCGACTCCAGTGCCTGGGTGCCGAGGGCCATCATGAGCTGGAATTCGGCGAGCAGCTCGCGGTCGCCGGACGCGGCGATCTTGCTCCAGACCGAGGAGGCGAGAGCGAGCCGGTTGTCGCGGTGCGGGAAGGCGGCGGTCAGGACGAGTGCGCTGACGCGCTTGGGGTGGCGGGTGGCGGCGCGGATGGCGACCGGACCGCCGAGGGAGTAGCCGGACACGGCGAAGCGGTCGAGGCCCTCTGCGTCGGCGGCGGCGACGAGCTGGTCGGCGAGGTCGTCGACGGACAGCGGGGTGGTGGAGCGAGGGGTTTCGCCGCTGCCGGGGTAGTCGATGCCGACGACGGTGTAGCGGGCGGCGAGGGCTTCCAGGACGGGGCCGTAAGTGCCAGCCAGGCTGCTGCCGGCGCCGTGGGCGAGGAGCAGGCCAGGGCCGGAGCCGAGGCGAGTGCGGGCGAACGCGGGTGCGGTCAGGGTACGAGGTGACATGGTCGTCTGCCTTTCCAGTGCGCCAACACGCGAGAATCATTCAATGCGTGTGATTACTCCCCAAGGTCTATCACACAGGGTGTATGATTCGGACCTGTGACGTCAATCACACGCGCCGTATGATGTGCCGGTAGGGTGGCGGCATGAAGCAGCCCCTTCACCGTCGTCAGCCGACCCCGGGCAACCCACGCGTGCAGCGCACCCGTAACCGTGTGCTGGCTGTCGCGCGGGAACTGCTGCCTCAGGTCGGACCGGCCGGGCTGACCTACGCCCTGCTGGCCGAGCGGTCAGACGTCACCCGCCAGACGCTCTACCGGCACTGGCCCACCCGAGCCGCGCTGCTTTTCGACCTCGTCCTCGAAGGCCCAGATCTCGGGACCTATCCCGAACCGGGCAGCGACGTGCGTGAGGTGGCCACCGCCTGGCTGAAGAGCCTGCGCGCCGGCGTCAGCGTGCCTGCCGTGCGTACCGCGGCTCTGGCCGTCACCGCCCAGGCCGACCACGACCCCGACAGCGCCCGGGCGCTCGTCCGCATCGGCGAAGACCGCCACGCCGGCTTCAACAAGCTGCTGGAGCCTGCGGGCATCCAGATCAGCGAAGACGAGTTCACCCTGTTGTACGGCCCCGTCCTCGCCCGGCTCTTCCTCGACCGGGGTCAGGTCACCGACGCCTTCATCGACGCCGTCGTGGCCCAGTGGCTCATCATGCTGCAGCGTGCTGACGCACCGCAGGACTCCCAGTAGCAGTCACTCGCTTCATGGAAGCTTCATGTGCTGAGTGGTACGTGCTTTATGAGCTGGCTGTTGCCTCGCGGTTATGCACGTACTCGACCCGACCGCGAGCGCTGGGGCGCGCAAGCGGCCGACGTGCGTGACGATCAGTCGGCCCGCCCCTGCCGTACTGGTTGTGTCGCCGGTGTCCTCGGGCGTGTGGTGCACTTTTTCGCCCTCGGCTGGTGTCTATGCGCTCTCGGCTTCGCACAACAGCACGCCGCATCCCTCGGCCAGCTCCGTGAGGCTCGGGCACGGTGCCGTGTCTCCGGAGTACACCAGCGACTTGCCTGCCGCCTCGATGCGTACAGCGAAGGCCGGAATGCCGCGCGACACCGCCCGGCTGGTCAGTCGGAGCGAGCCAACGGCCGTCTGGTGCCCGTCGTGCAACTCGGTAACGGCGAAGGCGGATTCGATCGGGCTGCGGGCTGGAGTGTTGGTGAGAAAGCCGGCCAGCCGGTCGGCGATTCCAGGCGGGGACCGTAGAGAGGGAACGGCGCTGCGAGGTGAATGTCCGCGTACAGGGCGCCGTAGTACGCGGTGAGCATCTGGATCTCGCATCTGCACGCCGATCACAGCGCGGACGCCTCTGACTTGGGTTTCAGCAGGAACCAAGTGCAGCCGTCCAGCCCGACATCACCCATTCAAGTTCAGTACTGCGGTCGACGCTTCCGTGTCCGCCGCGCAATTCGATGCCCTGCCCCTCCGGGGCGTGGCCGCCGCAGTAACCGGCAAGCAAGATTACGAACTGTTCGCCGGGCTCCCGGACACCTTCGCTGACGACCGTGACCAGCAGGCCGTCAACGTCTTCCGCCTATACGCCTACAAGGGCGGGCCATACAGCCACCGGCTGTTGCTGCTGAGCACGGAACTGCACCATGCGCTGAACGTCCTCGCCGACCCCTCACCGACACCGTCGCCCACGTGCGGTGAAGTCCTGCTCCGGGCGGCCGAGGTCGGCCTTTCGCAGTGATCACGAAGATCAGACGAACTGCCGCGGGCCGTCCCGCGGCCCCGGGAACCTGCATCCCCCGGGGGCCGCCAGTCGTCAGCCGGTGCACCGGAGAAGGCACGGTCGGGCCTGTACGGGAACAGGCCCCCTGCACCGTCCACGCGCGGCCAGTGTCGCCGGTCCGACGAGCCCAACCCGGCCGCGACACCAGTCGATCCTTCCCGAGACCCCGCGAGCGCCATCACCACACGGGCGATGGCCGCGCCCTCTGGAAGACTGGCCCTCGAGGTACCGGTGAGCGTGGCTGGAGAAGGCACGATGGCGAAGTTCGAGATCCCCAGCCCGGTGCTGGGGCCGGTCGGCGGCACTGTGCCGGCTCACCGGCCGCCGTGGCGCCGAGCACAGCACGGCCACACTCACCACGCTCGACGCCGCCCTGGATTTCGCCGAGCAGATGCAGGACGTGGACGACGTCGGGGAACTGCAGGAGCTGTGGACGGTGGCCCATGTGTGGGGCCACCGACGGTTCCCGAGGTCGAGCGGCCCAGGCTGAGCACGGCAGCCACGGCGGTGGCAGATCACCTGCAGAGCCTCCTGGCACGGGCGCGCGGGACTGAGCAGCCGAAGTAGCGGCGGCCCCGGGTCAAAGGAAGTCCGGGGCGCCGCGCAGGGTGCTCGAGGAAGGCCTTTACGCCTCGACGTAGGCCACGATGGTGATCGAGCCCAGGGGGGTCACGTAGTAGATGACCCGTACGCCGTCGATCTCGTCGGCGTAGTCGCGCAGCAAGGTGCCGGGCACCTCGGTTCCGATGTTCGGGTTGACGCTGATCGCGACGATCGCACGGTCCAGACGGTGCGTCTCGGACGCGGTCAGCTTCGCCAGCTGAGTGAGCGCGGGCTCCACCAGGATGACCTGGGAGCGCCGCGCGCCTTGCTCAGGCCACACGAGGCTCCTCACCGGCGAGACGGGCAAGGTGGCTGTCGCGGGCGACCTCCCACAGCACCCCGGACTCGGGCGAGGGGTAGCCGTTGGCGGCGATGTCCTCCAGCACGGTAGCGAGGACGTCGACCCGCGCCCGCTGGTCGGCCGCGTACTGGCGGGCCGAAGCGGCGGCGGTCTCATCGAGCGGCTGGCGGTCGGGCGCTGCGGCCGGCTCCTGGCTCATCGAGGCTCCCCGGGGGCGTCATATGGCGTATGTCCTCACGGTATCGCCCGGACCCGGCACGGGTCTGGGCTACGGACCAATCCCGGCCCGACGAGCGGCCCGGTGGCCCCGCGCCCCGCGGTGCCTCGGCACAGCCCGGCGCGCGCAGGACGCCCCCACCCGGGCCACGGACGACTTGGCCGCAGTCGACATCGTCGACCGGCCCCACACGCTCCGCGGCGCGCACCTGCATGGCCGCTCAGGTGCCTCCCGCGCCTTCGCCGGTGAACCACCCGTCCTTGTGAGCCGTCGGTCGAGTGGGTCACCGGCCTGCTTCTCCACCCTGGGCCACCGTGTTCGCACCTGTGACCGAACAGTCCACGCCGTAAGCAATTTGGCCGTATTTGACCCTTTTGCGATGGTCGATTGTGTCGCGATCCTGGCGACATGTACTGGAAGCGCCGGTGACCCGGCGCGCTCGGTGAGAGAGGGACCCGTTCATGGCTCCGATCCCGGTCAAGCCCGGCAAGTACAAGATCCACGCCCACATCATCGGCCCCACCAGCCTGCTGACTGCCACCGAATACGCCGTCAAGTACGGCGCCCCCGTCATCACCGACCGCCTCAACCCGCTCCCGATCGAGCAGGAGTGGATCATCGACGTTTCCGATCCAGAACAGGTGGGATCGCCGTACGTGATCCACCTCGCCTACCACCCCGCCGCCGGCCTCGTCGTCCCCGAGGACAAGCTCTACGTCAACAGCGTGCCGCGCGCCGAGTGGGCGAAGTTCACCTTCGAGAGGGTCATCGGCGGAATCAAGATCCTCTCGGACAAGGGACTCGATCTGCGCGCCGGGCACCGCGGCGCGCAGATCCAACTCGTCGAGCCCAAACCCGAGTTCCAGGAGACCTGGACCCTGGAGTACGTGGGCCCGATCCCCACGGAGTAACACCGCACCTCGGAGGGCCGACGTACGACCGTCGGCCCTCAATCCGTGTTCCCTTCGTCCGGTCGCTTGAAGGACACGGTGACAGCCGAGGATTTGGTGAGTCCCTTCCCTGAAAGGGTGACGCAACGGCGCGAATGCGCTTAGCGGGAGGGGACTTGGCCATGGTCGTGTTCGCGTGCCGCAGCCGGTCGTGTTGTGCTCCCCGAAGCCGTGCGACCAGGGTTTCAAGGACACAGCTGTATGCCGGGTACTGACCTACGGCCCTGGGGGCTCTGCCATTCCCGGGGCCGTAGGTGACCGGCCGGTCAACCGGAGAAGGCGCGGTCCGGCCTGTGCGGGGAGCAGACCCTGGACCACCACGCGTTACCAGTGTCACCGGTCCGACGGCACATCTTGGCTGCGACACGTAGCAGCGGGCAACGATCAAGCTCCGTGCGGTCCAGGTTTGGCGGAGCTCTCGCCATGGGGTGCCGCTCGCCCTCGATGGCGGGGCTAAGACCTGCTGGGCAATCGTGGGCCACCCGTCAGGATGCGGCCGTTCGGGGGGTCCGGCAGCGATGAGCGGCGTCGCGAGCTCGCATGGTCAACACATGATCGCAAGATATGCACGACATGCCCCTCCTCTTCCTGACTAGGAGCCTTCACATGAGACATACACGCGTCAGAGGCCGACTGGCCGCGGTGACGGTCGGTACCGCGCTGGCTGCGGGAACCGTCCTGCTCGGCGCCCCGACGGCCCACGCCCAACCCATCCAACCGGAGCCGATCCGCCCCATCTTCAGGCAAGCCATCGCCTTCTTCCCGCCGGACCCGATCCGCCCCATCATCAGAGAAACCATCCCCTTCTACCCGCCGGACCCGGTCCGCCCCATCATCCGGCGAGTCTTCCCCTTCTACCCGCCGGGCCCGATCGAACCCGAGGGCGGCATTGAGGGAACGGACAACTGAGGGCGAAGACTCTCCCGCCCGCAGCCTCCCTCCGCACCGAACAAGCACCGGATGCGATACCGCTCGGGCCACCCCGGCTCGCCACCGTGTGCTCCGGGCACCGTCCGGGGCGCGCTCTGATCCGGTACCCGTATGGGTGCGGCATCCTGCGGAAGCTGCCCGAACGTGCGACTCGCTGCGGAGCGCGGGATGCAGGGTCCGACGCGCTAGAGCCCAGGTCAAGACAGTGATTGAGAGCCCCGGAGCGCCGCGGGGCGACTCCTGCTCGCTTCGGATCGATCCCGTACGCCCCTCTGTTCACTCCACTGCACATTCCTTTGGAAAATGCCAAAGCGTTCACCTGCACCGAGCACACACCGTAGTGTCGTGCTCACGTTCGCGGGAACGGCCGTGCAGGGGAGGGGGATTCGGCGTGCCCGGAATTGACGAGAGTCTGCTGGAGGCCATGCGGTTGCCCGGCGCGCGAGGGGCATCGGTGGTCGACTGGATCAGTGGTCTCGCCCTGGGCGCGGTGGGTGACGCACCGGGCGGTGACGTGGAAGCGACGGCGGCGGAGACCGCCGAACTCGCCCGTCTCGCCACGGAGAGCGGCCTCCTCGCACCGGCCGGCGACGAGGGAGAGGTGTCCGGCAAAGAACCACCCGTACAGGACTTGATCATCACGAACGCCGACTCGTACCACCTGCTCAGGTTCGTCAGCACGACGTTCGACAGCACGGTGTTCGTGCACTTATGGCTCGACCGCAGTGACGGCAACCTGGCCCTGGCCCGCATCCGGCTGGCCGAGATGGCGGACAGACTGGTGCTCGGATGACGACGCCGACCCGCGCCTCACGCACGGACCAACCGGCCTCGGCCCTGCTCGGCACCCTTGCCGCGCAGGGCGCGAGCGGCGCCCTGTCCACCGAGTCGGGGATCGTCTACCTGGCCTCGGGACACGTCGTCCACGTGGAATCCGCCGTCACATCCGACCTCGGCGACCTGCTCACCCACAGCGGTGCGCTCGCCCCGGACGGCTGGTGGGCCGCGATCGACCAGGCTGGCCGCCGCTGCAGGGTCGGCCGGCAGCTGGTCGACAGCGGCCACCTCGCCGCCGGCGCGCTGGAGCTGTGTCACCTGGGCGCCCTGTTCGACGCGGCGTACTTCGTCCTCGCCCACGACGGACCGGCACTCCGCTTCCGCCCCGGAGTCGCGCACTGGCTCGGCGCGGTCCGCTCCGTACCGGTGGACGCCGTCCTGCGCGAGTCGAGACGCCGCCGCGAACTGCTGCACCGCATATGGCCCGAACCCTGTGTCGACCTCGCCCCGCTCGCCCGGGTGCCCGACGCGGACCCCTCGGACCTGCCGGCCCGCCGCAGCCGCACCCTCGCCCAGGTCGACGGCGTGCGCACTGCGGCCCAGATAGCCACGGCCCTCGCCTTCCGCACCTTCCACACCCTCGTCGAACTCCGCCGCCTGGCCGCCGCCGGCATGGTCGTCCCCGTAGCCACGGCCCCCGCTCCAGCCCTCGCTCCAGCCCCAGCCTCAGCCCCCGTGTCCGCCGAGCCGGGCCCCGCCCCTCGTCCCGTGGTACCGGACGAGCCCGACACCGCACTGCTGCGACGGCTTCTGCACGCCTTGGAGGCACTGTGATCCGCGCGCGAAGACAGCGTGCCGAAAGGAGAATGCTCATGGCCGTCGAGACCGACGTCCTGGACGAACTGCGTCGGCTCCGCACCCGCGTACCCCGGCTTACGGGCTCCCTCGCGGCCACCGTCGACGGACTCGTCCTCGCCCACGACGTGCCGGAGGCCGAGCCGGAAGGACTCGCGGCGCTCACCGCCGCCGCACTCGGCGTCGCATATCGCCTGACCGACGCCGCCGGCCGCGGCGACTTCCGCGAACTGCTGGTGCGCGGCTCCCGGGGCTATGTCGCGACCTACGCGGCCGGAACCACCGCCGTCCTCACCCTCCTCGCCGAGGACCGCGTCAACGTCGGCCGCCTCCATCTGGAGGGCCGACGCAGCGGCGCCCGGATCGCGGACCTGGTGGCCGCGCGCGTCGGACCGGGCACCGGCCGCCACGCCGACCGGCCCGCGCCCGCCGAACACCTCGCCGCAGCGCCCCCGGCCACGGCCCGCCCCATCGGCACCCTCCCGGTCCGCACACCGCAGCGGCCCACCCACCAGCCACGCCCGCACACCGGCATCTGACGCCGGTACCACCCGAACCTCATGACGACCCACCGAAGCAAAACGGCGAAAGGAACCGAGCGCATGGCCAACACCGAGACCGCGCTGAAGGAATGTCTGAGCTCCATCGAGGGAGCCACGGCCGCAGCCCTCGTCGACTACACCAGCGGCATGGCCCTCGGCACCCTCGGCGGCACCAAGGACTTCAACCTGGAAGTCGCCGCCGCCGGCAACACCGACGTCGTACGAGCCAAGCTGCGCACCATGGAGCTCCTGGGACTGAAGGAGGACATCGAGGACATCCTGATCACCCTCAACACCCAGTACCACCTCATCCGCCTGATCAAGGGGCGCGGAGGCAGCGGTCTGTTCCTCTATCTCGTGCTCGACGGGAGCCGGTCCAACCTGGCGATGGCCCGCCACCAGCTCCGCCGTATCGAAGCCGAGCTGGAGGTCTGAGCCCGCACCACCCTGAACCGGCACCACGGGAGCCCTCCGGACGCAACACGGGCCGGAGGGCCCCGGCCCGCTGTCGGCCGCGACTACCGTTGGGGTCATGACGGCACCCCTGGATGTGCTGGTGGTGGGCGCGGGCCCGACCGGACTCGCGCTCGCGACACAACTGCGCGCGTACGACATCCCGTTCCGGATCGTGGACCGCTCACTGGACCGGGCCCAGGAGTCACGCGCGCCGGCCATCCAGCCCCGGACCCTGGAAATGCTGGCCGGATTCGGGGTGACGGACGACTTGGTCGACCGGGGCAATACGGCGGTCCGGCTCCACCTGCATCTGCCCCGACGAGAGCTGCGGGTGCCGGTGTTCGACGTCGGCTGCGAGGACACCCCGTACCCCTTCCTGCTCTTCCTTCCGCAGTCGGAGACCGAAGCCGTCCTGACGGCCCGGCTCGCCGCCCGGGACGTGACCGTCGAACGAGGCACGGAACTGGTGAGCACCGAGCGGGAGGGCGGGTACGTCAGCTGCCGACTCCGGTGCCGGGACGGCAGCCAGGAGACTGTGCGGGCGCGCTATGTCGTCGGCTGCGACGGGGCGCACAGCACCGTGCGCACCCAGGCGGGCATCGCCTTCGAGGGGCACGCCTACCCGCAGACCTTCCTCCTCGCCGACCTCGAGGTCGAAGGGCTGGAGCCGGGTGCCGCCCATACGTACCTGACCGCGGCCGGGATGCTGTTCTTCTTCCCGCTCGGCACACCGGCCACCTGGCGGATGATCGCGATGCGCCCGCCGGGTTCCCCCGGGGGCGAGGTGACACTGGACATGCTCCAGCGGCTCGCCGACGACTGGACAACCGTCCGCACCGACCACACCGGGCACCACCACCAACGGCTGATCCTGCGCGATCCGGTCTGGATGACCGCCTTCCGCATCCACAACCGCGGCGCCACCCACTACCGCAACGGCCCGTTCTTCCTCGCCGGGGACGCGGCGCACATCCACAGCCCGGCCGGGGGGCAGGGCATGAACACCGGCATCCAGGACGCCCTCAACCTGGGCTGGAAGCTCGCTCATGTCTGCCGGGGCGCGGCGCCCGAGGAACTGCTGGAGACGTACGAGGCGGAGCGGGCCCCGATCGGCCACGGCGTGCGCCGCCTCACCGACCGGGCGTTCACCGTCGGCACGAGCGGCAACCCGGCCCTCCGGCTCGCCCGCACCCAGTTCGCCCCGCGCCTGGCCCCGCTGCTGCTGCGCACGACCCGTCCCCGCGCACGGCTCTTCCGCACGGTCTCCGAACTCGGCATCCACTACCGCCGCGGACCTGCCTCCACCAGCGGACCGCACCCACCACGACAAGGCCCGCGGGCAGGAGACCGGCTCCCCGATGTCCCGCCCGGACTCCATGAGCGCACCGCAGCACAGGGCTACCACCTCCTGCTCACCGGCCCTGCCCACCTCTGGCCACCGGATCTGCCGGAGCGCGGACGCCACGACCTGCTCAGCGTGCACCACCTCGGCTCGGACAGCCCTTGGCCGGACGTCACCCACGCCCTCGTACGCCCGGACGGATACGTGGGATACGTGGCGCGCGGCAACGACCTGACCGGTCTGCGCGCCTACCTGGAGCGCTGGCTGCCGGGCCTGGTCCTCTAGTTCTCTAAGTCAGCGAAGACCGGCGAGCCACTCGATCAGGAGCGGATTGGTCTCGTCCGGCCGTTCCTGCTGCGGGAAGTGACCGCAGCCTTCCAGGATGTGAGAAGCCGTCAGACCAGGCAGAGTCGTCGGGTACGCCTCGATCGCGTCGGCCAGCCAGGTCGTGGACGCGTCCAGGCCGCCGCCGATGAACAGGGACGGCTGGGTGACCGGAGCGCCGGCGAGGCCGGCCAGGTCCTCCCAGTCCCGGTCCATGTTCCGGTAGCGGTTCAGGGCGCCGGTCATCCCCGTGCGTTCGAACTCCCCGGCGTAGACGTCCAGGTCGGCCTCGTCCAGCCAGTGCGGAAGCCGGCCGACGGGGAAGCGGTCGCGCAGCTTTCCGCCGCGGCCGACGAAGTGCGGGTCGGGGGCGCCGGCCCCGGGCATCGTGTCCGCGGACAGGGCGGCGTAGAAGCCGGCGAGCCAGCCGCGTACGTCAGGCTCGATCTCGGCCTCGGCCCGGCCGGGCTCCTGGAAGTAGGGGACGTAGAACTCCTCGTCGCCGCCCATCCGGGCGAAGACCTCGCTGGGCCTCGGGCCGCCGGGCGGGGTGTAGGGCACGCTCAGCAGCCCCACCGCGCGGAACACCTCGGGCCGGAGCAGCGCGGAGGTCGCGGCGATGCCCGCACCCCAGTCGTGCCCGATGACCACTGCGGACTGCTCGCCCAGTGCCCGCACCACGGCGACGTTGTCCTCCACCAGTTCCCGCATCCGGTACGACTCCACCGTCGCGGGCCGGGACGAGCGCCCGTAGCCGCGGACGTCGACGGCCACCGCGCGATAGCCGGCGGCGGCCAGCGCCGGCAGTTGGCGGCGCCACGTGTACCAGGACTCGGGGAACCCGTGCAGCAGCAGAACCAGGGGTCCTTCTCCCTGCTCCACGAGGTGCGTGCGACCGGCCGGTGAGGGCACCAGACGGTGGACCGGGCCGATGGCGGACGTTTGGGGCATGGATCCTCCCTGGGTTCTCGGACCCTCTGATCATGCTGCGCCCGCCGGGGAAAACCTGAGGCCTGTTGCCGGATCGGCAACAGGCCCCGCGTTCATGCCATCTCAGCCGTGGTACGTGATGTACCCGTTGCCGTCCTTGTCGGAGCCGCTCTTGGTGTACGAGTGCACGTCGGCGCGGCTGCCGGACGGCTTGTACACGTAGATCGTGTCCTTGTCGTTGTTCCACATGAAGTTGCAGTTGTCGCGGTAGACGACGTTCTTCGTGTCGGAGTCCGACCCGTTGCCGCCGCGCAGTTTCACGTAGTCACCGGGCTGCAGCGTGTGGCTGGCGGTGAAGGTGAACTTGTTCCCCGCGGCGTCCTTGACGACGTATCCCTTGAGGTTCACGGTCGTCGACCGCGAGTAGTTCTCGATCGTCAGGTACTCCTCGTCGGTGTTTCCCGAAGAGCAGCTGTTCGAGTCGCGTCCCGGAGCGTCGTACTGGATGCCGCGGATCTTCAGCGCGGAGCTGTACTCGGCGGCCTGGGCCGGAACCGCCGTCAGGGCGGTCAGGGCTCCGGCGACGGCCGCCGTGGTGGCGACAAGGCGTATGTGCATGGACGTTTGTCCCCCCTTGCAAGGCCTTCTTGTGAAGGCCGCGTGATGATTCGGTGAAGCACCCGGATCGTACACGCTTCAAGCACGCATAAGGGCGGGTCCGGTGACATTGCCACCGGACCCGCCCCACGGGCCTACAGGACGGGCGTCAGGCGCCGCTCGCCCGCAGCATGTCCTCGCGCTCGACGAGCTTCACGCGCTCGCGGCCTTCCGGCTCGCCCAGCGCCTTCTCCGCGGCGTCCAGCTTGTACCAGCCGTCCCAGGTGGTGAAGCGGACGTTCCGCTCGGCGAGGAACGCGTCCACGGCCTCGGGAGCCGGGGTGGCGGGCGTTTGCAGCCGCCCGTTCGCGTAGTCGTCCAGCAGGTTGGACACCGTCTCGTTGGCGTCGCCCTTGGTGTGCCCGATGAGGCCCACGGGACCGCGCCGGATCCAGCCGGTGACGTACGTGGACTGGAGGTGCTCGCCGGACTCCTGCATCACGCGCCCGCCCTCGTCGGGGACGGTGCCGGAGTCGATGTCCCAGGGCAGCTTGGGGAGTTTGTCGGACAGGTAGCCCACCGCACGGTAGACCGCGCCGATGTCCCAGGTGTTGAAGGTGCCGGTGCCCTTGACGTTGCCCGTGCCGTCGAGCTCCGTGCGCTCGGTGCGCAGACCGACGACCTTGCCGTCCTCGCCGAGGACCTCGACCGGCGACTCGAAGAAGTGCAGGAAGAGTTTGTGCGGCCGGTCGCCGACGTCGCGGATCGCCCAGTTCTCCAGGGTCTTGGCGACCATGTCGGCCTGCTTGTTGCCGCGCCGGGTGGCGATCGAGCCCTCGTCGTAGTCGATGTCCTCGGGGTCGACGATGACCTCGATGTTGGGGGAGTGGTCCAGCTCCCGCAGCTCCATCGGGCTGAACTTCGCCTGCGCCGGGCCCCGGCGGCCGAACACGTGGATCTCCTTGGCCCGGTTGGCCTTCAGACCCTCGTAGACGTTGGCCGGGATCTCCGTCGGCAGCAGTTCGTCCGCCGTCTTGGCCAGAACGCGCGCGATGTCGAGGGCGACGTTGCCGACGCCGAGCACGGCGACCTTCTCCGCCTCCAGCGGCCAGGTGCGCGGCACGTCGGGGTGGCCGTCGTACCAGGACACGAAGTCCGCGGCACCGTACGAGCCGTCGAGCTCGATGCCCGGCAGGGGCAGTGCCCGGTCCGCCGTCGCGCCGGTGGCGAAGATCACACCGTCGTAGAACGCGCGCAGGTCGTCCAGGCTGATGTCGGAGGGGTAGTCCACGTTGCCGAAGAGCCGGATCTGCGGTTTGTCGAGGACCTGGTGCAGGGCCGTGATGATGCCTTTGATCCGCGGGTGGTCGGGCGCCACGCCGTAGCGAATCAGTCCGAACGGCGCCGGCATGCGCTCGAAGATGTCGATGGATACGCCGGGGTCGGCGGCCACCTCGGACTTGAGCAGGGCGTCGGCGGCGTAGATCCCGGCGGGGCCGGATCCGACGATGGCTACCCGCAGGGGGCGGGGCATGGTCAGGTTCCCTTCGAGCGGCGACAAGCGATCTCGTCGGGAAGCCTAAACTAAGGCAAGCCTAAGTCGGTACGCGGGTCCGGTCTATGAGCTCATAAGGCAATTTTATGAGCACTCCCCATGGCTGCTTATGGCAGCGGTTGCTCCGCCCAGATGACCTTCCCGGCGGGCAGATAGCGCGTCCCCCAGCGTTCCGCGAGCTGGGCGACCAGGAACAGGCCCCGCCCGCCCTCGTCCGTCATCGTCGCGTACCGCAGATGCGGCGAGGTGCTGCTGCTGTCGAAGACCTCGCAGATCAGGTTGCGGTCGCGCAGCATCCGTACATGGATGGGCCCGTCGCCGTACCGGAGCGCGTTGGTGACCAGCTCGCTCAGGATGAGCTCGGTGGTGAACGACAACTCCTCCAGTCCCCACTCGGTCAGCTGCCGGGTGACCGCCGCCCGCACCTCACCCACGGCCGCCGGGTCGGCCGGCACCGGCCACTCGGCGACCTGGTCGGCGGCGAGCGCCCGGGTGCGCGCGACGATCAGGGCGATGTCGTCGCTGGACCGGGCCGTGAGCTGCGAGTCGAGCACCACCTGGCAGGTCTCCTCCGGGGACTCGCCCGCCCGGCTCAGGGCCTCGCGCAGCATGTCGAGACCGACGTCTATGTCCCGCTCCCGGTCCTCGACCAGTCCGTCGGTGTAGAGCACGAGCCGGCTGCCCTCCGCCAGCTCCAGCTCCGCCGTCTCGAACGGCAGACCGCCGAGCCCGAGCGGGGGACCGGCGGGCACCTCCGGGAACTCGACACTGCCGTCGGGGTGGATCAGCGCCGGCGGGGGATGCCCGGCCCGCGCGACGGTGCAGCGCCGGGAGACCGGGTCGTAGACGGCGTACAGACAGGTCGCGCCGGTGACCGGGGCGCTGCCGTCCTCCTCGGTCTCGTCCTGGTCGATGCGGCCCACCAACTCGTCCAGCAGAGCGATGAGTTCGTCAGGAGGGAGGTCGAGGGCGGAGAAGTTGTGCACGGCGGTCCGCAGCCGCCCCATCGTGGCCGCGGCGTACAGCCCGTGGCCGACGACGTCCCCGACCACGAGCGCCACCCGGGCCCCCGACAGCGGCAGTACGTCGAACCAGTCGCCGCCCACCCCGGCCTGCGCCGGCAGATAGCGGTAGGCGATCTCCAGCGCCCCCTGCTCGGGCAGGTTCCGGGGGAGCAGGCTCCGCTGGAGCGTCACGGCCATGCTGTGCTCGCGGGTGTAGCGGCGCGCGTTGTCGATCGAGACGGCGGCCCGCGCGACCAGCTCCTCCGCCAGGACCAGCTCGTCCGCGTCGAAGGGCTCCGGCTTCTCGAAGCGCCAGAAGCTGACCACGCCCAGCACCAGGCTGCCCGCCCGCAGCGGCACGGTGATCAGGGAGTGGATGCCGTAGTCCACGATGTGCGCGGAGCGCTCGAGGTCCTGAGCCTGCCAGCCGGGGGCCTCACCCAGCCTGGGCTCCAGGACGGCCCGCCCGGTGTCGAGGCTGTGGCCCTGCGGAGAGGACTCGACGAACCTGATCCGCTCGCCGACGGGGTAGAGCGGGGCGTCCTTGCGGATCCCGTTCAGCGCCGTACGGCTCAGCGCGGCGGCCGCGTTCGGCTGCCCGCCGCCCAGCACCGCGTCGAACAGGTCCACGGTGACGAAGTCGGCGAACCGGGGCACGGCCAGCTCGGTCAGCTCTTCGGCGGTCCGTGTCACGTCCAGGCTCGTCCCGATGCCCACCCCGGCGTCGTACAGCATGTTGAGCCGTTCCCGCGCGGTCTCGGCCCGGCCGGACAGGGCGCGCAGCTCCGTGGAGTCGCGCAGCGTGGCGACGCTGCCGGGCGGGCCGCCCGCACTCTCCGTCGTGCGCTGGTTGACGGCCAGGAGTCGGTCCCCGACGAGGTGCACCTCGTCCGTGGCGACGCGCCCGGAGGCCAGCAGGTCGGCGGTGCCGGGGTCGAGCCCCAGGCCGAGGATGTGCCGGCCCTCGGCGTCGGCGGGCAGTCCGAGCAGACGGTGCGCCTCGTCGTTGGCGAGCAGCAGGGTGCCCGAGCCGTCGAGGATGAGCACGCCCTCGCGGACGGCGTGCAGCACGGCGTCGTGGTGTTCGTACATCCGGGTCATCTCGTGCGGCCCGAGCCCGTGGGTCTGGCGCAGCAGCCGTCGGCTCACCAGCGCGGCGCCCGCCGTCGCCAGGGCCAGGGCGACCGCGGCGGCGGCCAGCACGAGCGGTAGCTGACGGTCGGCGGTGCCGCCGACGTTCTCGGTCGTGATGCCCGCCGACACCACGCCGACTACCTGCCCGTCCGGGTCCTTCACCGGCACCACGGCCTGCACGAGATGGCCGATGGTGCCCTCGATCTCCTCGGTCACCGACTTCCCGGCCAGCGCGGGCGCGATCGTGCCGACGAACTTCTTCCCGATGCGGTCCGGCTTGGGATGGGTGTAGCGGATGCCGTCGGTGTTCATGACGACGACGAAGTCGACCTTCGACTGCTCGCGGGCGGCCTCGGCACGCGGCTGGAGCACCGCCGTGGGATTCGGGCTCTCCAGCGCCTCGACCGTGCCGGGCGCGTTGGCGAAGGTCTCCGCGACGGCGAGCGAGCGGTTACGGGCCTCCTGAGTCGTGTCGTGCCGTACTTGCAGCACCAGCGCCACGACCGCGGCCACCACCAGCAGCAGCACGATCACCACGACGAGCAGGAACACCTGTCCGGCGACGCTGCGTCCGCCCACGACCGACCGCAGCCCCGCCATCGGATGCCACCGCGACGGACCCGCCTCCCGCCGCTGCCGTGCGGACGGCGCAGCGCCGGGCCGCAGGGGCGATCGAGTCCCGGATCGACCCAAGAGTCGGACCATGTGCCATGTCTACACTGCCCGGCCCCGGGAGGCGAGGGGCATCACCCATGGTGACAGGGGGCCCTCACGGTTTCGTCACGTCTCCCGGCGCCCGTGGTGAGCACCCGGGAGCCGTCTCCGGCAGGGCACGCACACCCACCTTGGCCCGATTGGAAACCTTCCGCAAAATCTCGGCGCCTCAGGGCCCCGGATCTCAGGTTCCCAGGGAGCGCGCGAGTTCGTTCGTGGCTCGGGCGATCTCGGTGTCCTCGTCGTCCATCAGCCGGCCCAGCTCGCCGCGCCGGGCGCGCACCGCCTGGCGTGCCGCACGCTCCCACACCACCGGGTTCTCCCGATGGTTCAGCAGCTTCGGATAGACGGCGGCGGTGCTCTCCCACTGCCGGGCGTCGGCGATGCTCTTGAGCAACTGGATGATCTGGGCGCGGCAGGACACCTGCGGCAGCTTCGCCAGCTCCCAAAGGAACGGAACCGTGGCGGCGGTGGCCTGCTCCACGACGAAGCCGAACTGGCAGATCCGTTTCCGCAGGTCGTCGAGTGCGGAGCGGGCGGTGTCGGGGTCGCCCCAGGCGATGCCGTTGAGCAGGAGGGGAATCGCGGCCGCCGAACCGGTGGAGTCCTGGATGTCGCCCCACGGCACGCGGTCCATGGCCGTGAGCGGAGTGGCCCGGGACTCCCCGGCCGGGATGTCGGGGCGCTGTGGGCGCTCGCTGCTCGGGTGTTCCGTCGAAGCGCTGCGCATGGCGAGGGGCCTTTCCGCGGCAGTCGTGTCAGATGGGTGGTCAGGTAGACAACCTGGGGTCGGGGACGGTGACCAGCAGGTGCGTGGGGTTCTCGGTGATGACGAGGCTCTTGTCTTCGCGGCACCGGCCGAGCGACCAGACGCGCGGCGTCGCCTCGTACGGCGTCAGCCGCCCGAGCACGTGCTGCGCAGGTGATGACACGGCATCTCCCCGATGCGACGTCAGGACGCGGCGCCGGCACAGGGGTTGACGCCGCAGCTATTATCCACGCTGACGGCGCTCGCGTGCAATTGCACGAGAAATTGCGTGAAAATCAAGCCGTCATGAGTACGCAAGCCAGAAGGAGACCGCGGTGCCACCAGTGCAGAACGGAGTGCGGGCGAGCATGCTGGACGCCCGCTGGATCAAGAGCCGGCACAGCAACGCCGAGGGCAACTGCGTCGAAGTCGCCCCTCTAGTCGACGGAGGGATCGCGATGCGCAACTCCCGTGATCCCGACGGGCCCGCGCTCGTCTACACGGCGGCGGAGGTGGCGGCGTTCCTGGCCGGTGCCAAGGACGGCGAGTTCGACCACCTGCTCTGAAGGGGACGGGTGCGCTAGGCTAAATCGCCCTTGTGTCCGGTCTGCTGGGAGTCAGGATGTCCGCCGCGTCGCCTCGCGTCTCCCGTCTGGAACCCTACCTGGACAGGCCGGAGCCGGCGCCGACTCTGCTGAAGATGCTGGTCGGTGTGCAGCTCGCCGGCTTCCGTGAGGACGCCGGGCTCGCCCAGGACCAGGCGGCGCGCGCTGTCGGGTTCAGTCCCGCGAAGCTGTCCCGCATCGAGTCGGGCAAGGGCCGCCGCCCGCCGACGGAGAACGACGTCCGCGCGCTGCTCGGGCTGTACAACACCGACGACTACGAGGTGTCGGTCCTGCTCAAGCTGCTGCAGCGGGCCGGAGAGCCGGGCTGGTGGCAGCGGTACGACAAGCGGCTGATGCCCGAGTGGTTCGACCGGCTGGTCGGACTCCAGGAGGCCGCCGCCACCATCCGTACCTTCGAGATCCAGTACGTGCCGGGCCTGCTGCAGACTCCCGCCTACACCAGGGCCGTGGTCGAGCGCGGACTGCCCAACGCCCCGGCCGGGGAGGTGCGGCGGCGCGTCGAACTCCGCGAACAGCGGGCCCGGTTGCTGTCGCGGCCCGAGGCCCCGCAGCTCTGGGCGATCATCGACGAGTCCGTGCTGCTGCGCGTCCTGGGCAGCACCGACGTGATGCGCGAACAGCTCGCGCACCTCGTCGAGATGGCCGGACGTCCCAACGTGACCCTGCAGATCGTGCCGCTGAGCGTCACGAACGCCTCGGCGCCGGCCATCCCGGTCACGTATCTGCGCTTCGGCGGCCTCGACCTTCCCGACGTGGTCTACCTGGAGCACATCAGGAGCGCGAACTTCCTCGAGGACCGCGACGAGACGGAGGAGTACCGGATCGCGCTGGACCGGCTCGCGGACGAGGCGCTCAAGCCCCGTGACTCCATGGAACTGCTGCGTCAGACCATGGAGCAGCGCTACCCCTGACGCGCGGGTGCCTCGGTCCCGCTACTTCTCCAGCGGAATCCGCCCCACGCCGCCGAACTCGATCCACTCGTGGGTCAGCTGACGCGGCGCCACCTCGGTGTCCGGACGCCAGGTGGACACCTCCACGAGGCCCGGCTCGAGGATCTCCAGGTCCTCGAAGTACGCCTCGACGTCCTTCGGCTCACGCACCCGGCCCCAGTGGCCCTGGGTCGCCTGGTCCATGAAGTTCGTGACGAAGTCACGGACTTCGGCATCCTCGCTGACCAGCTGGCACATCACCAGAAAACTGCCGGGCGCGAGCCGCTCCCGGACGCGGCGGGCCACCGCGAGCGGCCCGTCGGTGTCGCTGTCCGGGATGCAGTGGAACACCGAGTTGAAGAGCACGCACACCGGCTCGGAGAAGTCGATCAGCCGCTTGGTGTCGGGATGGTCGAAGATCAGGTCGGTCTCGCGCATGTCCGCGTGGATCACGGTCGTGCGCTCGTCCTGTTCCAGCAGTGCACGGCCGTGGACCAGCACCATCGGGTCGTTGTCGACGTACACCACGTGGGTCGTGGGGTCGATGCGCTGGGCGACCTGGTGCACGTTGTCCTGCGTCGGCAGGCCTGAGCCGTGGTCCAGGTACTGCCGGATGCCGTACTCCTCGGACAGGGTCCGCACGACGCGCTGGAGGAAACGCCGGTTGTTGAGGGCCAGGCGGCGCGTGCTCGGCACGACCTTGTCGAGTTCCTCGCACGCGGCGCGGTCCGCAGCGTAGTTGTCCTTGCCGCCCAGGTAGTGGTCGTACATGCGCGCTGCCGTCGGCACCGTCGCGTCGATCTCGGTGGACAACTGCTTCTCGGAGTGCATCGTTCCCCCTGCAAGGTGCCGCGCCAACGGACTGGCTGGACAGGAAGTACATCCTAGGGAGGGGGAGTTGGACGGTGCCAGCCTCTCGGCGCAGGTGCCCCCGATCGAACGACAAGATGATTTCTTGCGATTCCGCCGTGTGTCCGCTGTGTAACCCTTTGCGGCCTCTGTGTCACCGGTGCTTCGGTTGCCGTGGAGGGGTTACTCGCCGGTGGAGCGAGATTCTCCTCTGGAAGGCGGGGCCGTGGACACGTCGGCTGACCGGATCGCGGATCCCTGGGGCTCCCGTACCCCGTACGAACCCGGTACGCCCTGGCCCGTACGGACGGACACCCACCTGCGGGCCGGGATCGCCGAGTCCGACGTGGAGCGGTGGGTGCGGTCCGCCTCGCTGCTGCACTCCAACGGCGACGCGATGGACATCGCGGTGCGCGAGGGACGCATCGTCGGGGTACGAGGCCGGGCCGGGGACCGGGTGAACCGGGGGCGTCTGGGCCCCAAGGACCTCTACGGCTGGCAGGCGAACGGCTCCCCGGACAGGCTGACCAGACCACTGGTCCGCGAGAACGGCCGGCTCGTGGAGTGCGACTGGGACACCGCCATGGACCGGATCACGGCCCGGACCAGGCGACTCCTGGACGACAAGGGCGCGGGCTCGATCGGCTTCTACACCACAGGGCAGTTGTTTCTGGAGGAGTACTACACCCTGGCCGTCCTCGCCCGCGCCGGCATCGGCACCAACCATCTGGACGGCAACACCCGCCTGTGCACGGCCACGGCGGCAGAGGCGCTCAAGGAGACCTTCGGCTGCGACGGGCAGCCCGGCTCCTACGAGGACATCGACCACGCCGACACCGTCGCCCTGTTCGGGCACAACATGGCGGAGACACAGACAGTGCTGTGGATGCGGCTCCTGGACCGCCTGGAGGGCGGCGACCCGCCCCGGCTGGTCTGCGTGGACCCGCGGTTCACCCAGGTCGCCCGGCGCGCCGACGTCCACCTCGCCCCGCGAGCGGGCACGAACGTCGCGCTGCTCGACGCGCTGCTGCACGAGATCATCCGCACCGACCGGATCGACCGCGCCTATGTCGACGCGCACACCGTCGGCTTCGACGAACTGGCCGCCGCGGTCGAGGAGTGCACCCCCAGGTGGGCGGCCGGGATCTGCGACGTACCGGCGGCGCGGATCGAGGCGGCGGCGGAGATCCTCGGTACGGGGAAGCGGCTGCTGTCCACCGTCCTCCAGGGCGTGTACCAGTCCCACCAGGCCGCCGCGGCCGCCGTCCAGGTCAACAACCTGCACCTGATCCGCGGCATGCTGGGCCGCCCCGGCCGCGGACTGCTCCAGATGAACGGGCAGCCCAGCGCCGAGAACACCCGCGAGTGCGGCGCGGACGGTGACCTTCCGGGCTTCCGCAACTGGCAGAACGACCGGCACGTGGCCGAGCTGGCCGCCGTATGGAACGTGACCCCGCAGACCATCCCGCACTACGCGCCGCCCACCCACGCGATGCAGATCTTCCGCTACGCCGAGCAGGGCTCGATCGGCATGCTGTGGATCACCGGCACCAACCCCGCCGTGTCCCTGCCCGAGCTGTCCCGCATCCGCTCGGTCCTCGCCCAGGAACGGCTGTTCGTGGTCGTACAGGACCTGTTCCTCACCGAGACCGCGCAGCTCGCCGACGTGGTGCTGCCCGCGGCGACCTGGGGCGAGAAGACCGGCACCCTCACCAACGCCGACCGCACGGTCCACCTGTCGGAGAAGGCCGTCGAACCGCCCGGCGAGGCCCGCCCCGACCTGGACATCTTCCTCGACTTCGCCGCCCGCACGGACTTCCGCGACAAGGACGACGGGCCGCTGATCACCTGGCACGACCCGGAGTCCGCGTTCGCGGCGTGGCAGCGGTGCAGCGCCGGGCGCCCCTGCGACTACACGGGCCTCGACTACGACCGGCTGCGCGGCGGCAGCGGTATCCAGTGGCCCTGCAC
Organism: Streptomyces sp. NPDC055506; assembly: GCF_053643595.1. Taxonomy (NCBI): domain Bacteria; kingdom Bacillati; phylum Actinomycetota; class Actinomycetes; order Kitasatosporales; family Streptomycetaceae; genus Streptomyces; species Streptomyces sp. NPDC055506. The sequence goes on from NZ_JBSHKH010000023.1 coordinate 52,161, forward strand.
CGAGGAGGCCCCCGACGGCACCGCGCGCCTTTATACCGACGGCATCGCCTTCGCCCACCCCGACACCTGCGAGAGCTACGGCAGGGACATGGTCACCGGGGCGAGCGTGGAGCCCGGCGAGTACCGGGCCCTCAACCCCGACGGCAAGGCGGTCATCAAGGCGGCGGAGTACCTGCCGCCCCACGAGGACACCTCCGCCGACTTCCCCCTCCAGCTGATCACCGGCCGGACCGTGTACCACTTCCACACCCGCACGAAGACCGCCCGGGCCCCCGAACTGAACGCCGCCGCCCCGGCCGTCTGGGCGGAGATCTCACCCGCCGAGGCCTCGGCGCGGGGGCTCGCCGACGGCGATCTGGTGCGGGTCACGACCCCGCGCGGAGCGGTGCGGGCCAGGCTGCGCACCACCGCGATCCGCGACGGCATGGTGTTCCTGCCGTTCCACTACGGCTACTGGGACACCCCGGCAGGCCACCGCCCGCCCGACGACGGTCCGGGCCGTGCCGCGAACGAGACCACCGTCACCGACTGGGACCCGGTCTCCAAACAGCCCCTGTTCAAGACCGGCGCGGCACGCGTCACCCTCGTCGCCCGCGGGGCGAGCGACACCGGGGCACGGACCGGGACGGCGGGGAGCGGCTCATGACCGGCATCGGCACCACGCTGCGCCTCCTCCACGACGGCGAACGCGACCTGGAGCAGGACCTGCTGGCGGCCGCCGCACGGCACCGCGCCGACCACGAGTTCCACCACGTCGCCCTCGACGTCGCCCGCTGGTCCCGTGAGCACGCCACCCGCCTGGCGGACGCGGGCCATGGCCACGGCCTCGATCTGTCCGGCCCGCGCGGCACCCCGTCACCCCGCGCGCTCACCGCACTGCGGGAGAAGGCGTCGGAGGCACTCGGCCGACGCCCTGAGACCGGCCTGCACCTCCTGAACGACCTGCGCGACCTGCACCTGGCGGCCACGCGGAACTCCCTTCACTGGGAGATGCTCGCCCAGGCGGCGCAGGCCACCCGGGACGAACGGCTCCTGGCGCTGGTCACCGACTGCCGGCCGCAGAGCCTCCGGCAGCTCCGCTGGACCGATACCATGATCAAACAACTGGCCCCGCAAGCCCTGACCAGTGTGTGACCCGGGCCGTCACCGCCGCTGCGCGGCGATCATGGCCCGGTACCAGTGGTAGCTGTCCTTCGGCGTCCGCCGCTGCGTGGCGTAGTCGACGCGGACGATGCCGAAGCGCTTGTCGTAGCCGAAGGCCCACTCGAAGTTGTCGAGGAGGGACCACACGTAGTAGCCGCGGACATCCACGCCGGCGTCCATCGCGGCCCGCAGCGCGGTGAGATGGTCGCGCAGGTAGGCGACCCGGTCGCCGTCGTGGACGGCCCCGTCGGCGCTCACCTCGTCGTCCTCCGCCGAGCCGTTCTCGGTGATCTGGAGGGGCGGCAGGGCGTCGCCGTAGCGCTCCTTGAGCCCGACCAGCAGCTCCGTGAAGGTGCCGGGTGCGACGGGCCAGCCCATGGCGGTGTGCCGCACCCCGGGCAGCCGTACCTCCTCATAGCGGTTGTCGGTCGCCACGCGCAGTGCCGGGTCGCTCTCGCGGTACGGGGCGTCGGCGACGACGATCGGCCGGTAGTAGTTGATGCCCAGGAAGTCCAGCGCCTGGGAGATCAGCTCCAGGTCGCCGTCCCGACGGAAGTCCTGGCCGGTGATCAACCCGCCCCAGGTCTCCTCCTCGGCGGCCGGGTAGCGGCCCGCCAGGATCGGCTCGGTCCACACCAGATTGTGCAGGGTGTCGGCGCGGGTCACCGCAGACCGGTCGGCGGGGGAGTCGCCGGCGGGGAGATGGCGGTCGAGGTTGAGGGTGATGCCCGCCTCCCGCACGCCGGCCGCCCGCAACGCCTGGACGGCCAGGCCGTGCCCGACCAGCAGGTGATGGGCCGCGGCCAGCGCGCCCCGGCCCTCGCGGGCGCCCGGGGCGTGCCGGCCGACGGAGTAGCCGAGGAAGGCACTGCACCACGGCTCGTTGAGGGTGATCCAGCGCGGCACCCGGTCGCCCAGATGCGCGGCGACGACGGCCGCGTACTCGCCGAACCGCTCGGCGGTCTCCCGTACCCGCCAGCCGCCGCGGTCCTCCAGGGCCTGCGGTAGATCCCAGTGGTAGAGCGTGGCCGCGGGCTCGATCCCGGCCGCGAGCAGTTCGTCGACCAGCCGCGAGTAGAAGTCCAGCCCCTTGGGATTCACCGGCCCGGACCCGTCGGGGACGATGCGCGGCCAGGCGATCGAGAACCGGTAGGAATCCACGCCCAGCTCGCGCAGCAGCGCCACGTCCTGCGGGTACCGGTGGTAGTGGTCGCAGGCGACATCGCCGCTGTCCCCGTTCGCGACCAGGCCGGGGGTGTGGCAGTAGGTGTCCCAGATCGACGGCCCGCGGCCGTCCTCCTGCGCCGCGCCCTCGATCTGGTACGAGGCGGTCGCCGCCCCGAACACGAAGCCGGGCGGAAAACTCGGGAAGTCAGTCATGTGCACAACGATGCCCGTTCGACTTATCGAACCAGGGAGCTAATACTCAGAATTGGTCGAAGGTCCGGGAGGCAGTTCGCGGCCGCTATTCTCACCGGGTCGGGCCGATTCTCCAGGAGATGACCATGGACGACTACTACGACCTCGGCACCTACGGCCGTCCCGTGACCACGTCCTCTTCCGCAGCTCAGCTCTGGTTCGATCGTGGACTGCTGTGGACTTACGCCTTCCACCACGAGGAAGCCGTCGCCTGCTTCGAAAAGGCCGCCGAGGCCGACCCGGAGTGCGCGATGGCGTATTGGGGCATCGCCTACGCGCTCGGTCCGAATTACAACAAGCCCTGGGAATTCTTCGACGACGACGAGTTGGTGCGCACGGTCGACCGCACCCACACCGCCGTCGAACGGGCCCACGACAAGGCCGTCAAGGCCACCCCGGTCGAACAGGCCCTGATCGGCGCGCTGCGCGCCCGCTATCCGCAGGCGGAAGCCGTCGAGGACTGCTCGGTCTGGAACGAACCCTACGCGGACGCGATGCGAGCGGTGTACGAACTGGCCCCCCACGACCCGGACATCGCCACCCTCCACGCCGACGCCCTGATGAACCTCACCCCGTGGCAACTGTGGGACCTGAGGACCGGGCAGCCGGCCGAGGGCGCCCGGACCGTGGAGGCCAAGGCCGTACTGGACGGCGCCCTCGCCACCGAAGCCGGCTTCGGGCATCCAGGGGTGCTGCACCTCTACATCCACCTGATGGAGATGTCCCCGACGCCGGAACAGGCCCTCACCGTCGCCGACCGCCTGCGCGGCCTCGTGCCCGACGCCGGGCACCTGCACCACATGCCCTCGCACCTCGACGTCCTGTGCGGCGACTACCGCCGGGTCGTCGCGGCGAACAGCGAGGCGATCGCCGTCGACGAGAAGTACCACCGGCGCGCCGGCGCGATGAACTTCTACACCCTCTACCGGGCGCACAACTACCACTTCAAGATCTACGGGGCCATGTTCCTCGGCCAGGCCCAGGTCGCCCTCGACACCGCCGCTGAGCTGGAAGCGGCCATCCCCGAAGACCTGCTCCGGGTGCCGAGCCCCCCGATGGCCGACTGGCTCGAAGGCTTCCTGGCCATGCGCGTCCATGTGCTGATCCGCTTCGGCCGCTGGACCGACATCCTCGCCCTGCCCGCCCCCGCCGACCCCGAGCTCTACGCGGTGACCACCGCCATGCGGCACTACGCCCGTGGCGTCGCCCTCTCGGCCACCGGCGAAACCGAATCCGCGGAGGCGGAGCGCGAGCTCTTCCGCGAGGCGGTGAGCCGGGTGCCCGAGACGCGGATGCTGTTCAACAACACCTGCCACGACATCCTCGCCATCGCTTCGGCCATGCTCGACGGAGAGCTCGAATACCGCAGGGGCAACCACGACCTCGCCTTCGCCGCCCTGGAGCGCTCCATCGAACTGGACGACAGCCTCCCCTACGACGAGCCGTGGGGCTGGATGCAGCCCACCCGCCACGCCTACGGCGCGCTGCTGCTGGAACAGGGCCGCGTGGCGGAGGCCGAGGCCGTCTACCGCGCGGACCTCGGCCTCGACGCCACCCTGCCCCGCGCCCAGCAGCACCCCGGCAACGTCTGGTCCCTGCACGGCTTCCACGAATGCCTGCTCCGGACGGGCAAGACCGGCGAGGCCGCCCTCGTGGCCCAGCAGCTGAAGATGGCGACCGCACTGGCCGACGTCCCCGTCGAGGCGTCCTGCTTCTGCCGCCTGGACACCGGACCGGGCCCTCAGAAGGACGACGCCTGCTGCCACTGACCTGCCGGACGGGCAGGATCACGGCCGGGTTGTCGTGGCGTCCGTGACAGCCGTCAGGTCGCGGTCGCGGGACTCCGGTGCCATGCGGGCGGCGACGAGGCTGATGACCATCATCAGGGTCATGTAGGCCGCGACGGGGATCCACGATCCGGAGAGCAGCTCGGGGAAGCAGCACCAGTGCCAGGAGGATCGCGGAGTACACGGGCTTCGGCACGAGCGAGGCGTCCACACCCACGCTGGAGACCAGGAATGGTTGCGGCAAGGGGGAGTCGAGGACGCGGGGCACCCGGTGTCTAAGGAGCTTTGAGGTCCGGCTTCGTCGCTTCCCCTGGCGGGGGTGCGGCCGGCGTGGCCGCCGCGAGGAGCAGCACCGCGGCGGCGATGACGAACAGCGCCCGCCCGGTGCCCAGCGGCACCAGCAGCAGCGTGCCCAGCACCCCGCCGGTGAAGATTCCGCCCACGGTGGCCGTCCACCGAGTGCGGGCCAGCCGCTGCCCGGCCGACATCCCGCGCAGCGTCGCGCGAGGGCGCTTCAGTACGTCGTTGATCAGCTCGGCGATGGCCGTCTGACTCAGCAGGGTCGGCATCCCCGGCACGTGCACCCGCAGCACGGTGCAGGCACGCACCCCCATCGCCAGCGCGACGAGGGCGACGACGCCGTGATCGGCACCGGCCGCCTCGGTGCCGTGCCGCCACAGGGCCATCGCACCGGCGCCCACCAGCAGCACGGCCTCGCTGACGAGCCCGGCCTGGAACCAGGCCCTGCCCCGCTCCGCGAGCCACTTCAGTACGACGGCTGCGATCGCGGCCCCTGCCATGAACGCGCCGATGGCGGTGGCGGGCCGCGCCACCGGGACATCACCCTCACCGGCGAGCGCGAAGGACAGAAAGAGCACGTTGCCGGTCGCCAGCGCGCAGAACACCTTCCCCATCGTCAGAAAGCTGATGGCGTCGACGGCACCGGCCAGCAGGGTGAGGACGGTCATGACGGCCACCCGCCGGGCATCGGTCGCGAGGGCTGGGGACGCGTCGGACATCCGGCCAGTGTGAGCAGCGTCGCCGGCTTCCCGGCGCATCGCCGCCCGGACACGCCGCCGAAGGATACGACCGGCCTACTGCCCGAACTTGACCGACAATGAGGTCTGTTGAAGATCGGTGCGGCCGGAGACGAGGGAGCGGTGTGCACCAGGTCGACGTGCCGGGCGGACGGACGACGCGTGTGCCGGCAGGGGGCGGAGGACAGGCATGGACGCAGTGACATCGCGATATGACGGAGAGGTCCTGGAGAACGGGGACCCGGCCGGGGACCCCTGGGACGGAGTGGACGCGGCGGCACTCGCGCGGGCCGTGCGTGCCCAGGAGGGGCGGCCGGTGGCGGGCATCGACGACATGGCGTCGTATCTCGCCGCCCAGGTGTCCGACGCGTCCCACCGCGAGGTCGTCGGCGCGCTCCTCGACGGCCAGGGGGCGAGCGGTGTCGTGGTCCGGGCCGGCACGGTCCTCGCCTCGTGGGGCGACCCCACGCGCGCCGAGATGGCCTACAGCGCCACGAAGAGCGTGCTGTCGCTGGTGGCGGGCATCGCCTACGACGACGGGGCGCTGCGCCTGGACGAGCCGGTGTCCAAGGCCGTGGACCTGCCCGAGTTCGACACTCCTCACGGGCGGGCGATCACCTGGCGCCACCTGCTGGACCAGACCAGCCAGTGGGAGGGCGAGCTGTGGTCCAAGCCGACATGGGTGGACGCACAGAGCACCCGCGAGGGAACCGAGTCGGCAGGCGGACCGCCCGGCGCCGGCTGGGCCTACAACGACGTGCGCGTCAACCTGGCCGCGCTGGCTCTCACGGCCCTGTTCCGCCGCGCCCTGCCGGACGTGCTGCGCGAGCGCGTCATGGCAGCGACCGGTGCCTCCGACGGCTGGTCCTGGCACGGCTACGACCACGCCGTGATCGCCCTCGACGGAGCCGAGGTTCCGGTGGTCTCAGGCGGCGCGCACTGGGGCGGCGGACTGTGGATCAGCGCCCTGGACCTGGCCCGCGTCGGCCTGCTCTGCCTGCGGGACGGGAAGTGGGGTGGGCGCCGGGTCCTGTCGCGGCGCTGGATCGAGGAGTTGTGGACGCCCTGCCCGGTCAAGCCCGAGTACGGCCTGTCCTGGTGGCTCAACGACCACGGCACGGTATGGCCCCGGGCCCCGCGCACAGGCCGCTGCGCCCGCGGCAACGGCGGCAACCACCTGCTGTGGGTGGACCCGGCACGCGATCTGGTGATCGCCTCGCGCTGGGGGAGCGAGGTGGAGCGGCTCCTGGCCGAGGTGTCGTCGGCGGTGCCCGCACCCTGCCCTACATTGGCGCCATGAGTGACCACTCCGAAGCGCCTGTCACGCCCGTCGAGGCCTATGAACCGCCCTACTACGTAACTGTGTTCACCACGGTGCGAACCCAGGACCAGAGCGGCTACAGCGAGACCGCCGCCCGCATGGAAGAACTGGTCAAGGACGTCCCCGGGTTCCTGGGGATGGACCACGCGCAGACTCCTGGCGGGCTGGGCATCACCGTCGGGTACTTCCGCGACGCCGACGCCCTCACCGAGTGGCGGACGAACGCCGAGCACCGCGCGGCGCAGAAGCGCGGGCAAGCCGAGTGGTACCAGAGCTACACCCTGCATGTGGCGAAAGTGGAGCGGAACCACGGGTTCACACGAGCGCAGGCCCCGCAGAACCCGGCAGCAGGCTGACACACTCCGGCCCTCACCACGTTTGGCCGTCCCCCCAGAGGTCACTCGGCAGGTGACCCCGAAGTCGGACACGACTTGGAGTGAATGAATCGTGGCTGGAGAGCAGAAGTCCAAGGCGAAGGCCGAGCAGGCCAAGGGAAAGGCCAAGGAGACGATCGGCCGTGCGGTGGGTAACGAGCGGCTGACGGCCGAGGGCCGGGCGGAGCAGTCCAAGGGAGACGCCCGGCAGGCCAAGGAGAAGACCAAGGACGTCTTCAAGCACTGAGCGCGGTGGGGCCCTGCCGCGGCAGGGCCCCTGTCACGTGCCCGTCGGGAGCCCTGCGGTGCCCGCGTCACCGCGGCGGAGCGACGGGACGGGGATTGGCAGAATTCCGGATTGTCCATTGCCAGGGGCACGGCCAGGATGACCGGACATGGGGAGACAGCGTCCGTTGCCGCACGAGGCGCGCAGCGCCGCGGAGTTCGTGGTCTGCATGCGACGGCTCAAGGAACAGGCCGGCCTGACCTACCGGAAGTTGGAAGCGAACGCGGAACGGCACGGTGACGTGCTCGCGCGGAGCACCGTGGCCGACGCGCTGCGCCGGGACTCGCTGCCGCGTGCCGAGGTGGTCGTCGCGTTCGTGCGCGCGTGCGGGGGAGACGAGGACGTCGCCGTCTGGCTGGCGGCCAGGGACCGGTTGGCCGCCGCCGAGCCGCCGGAAGCGGACGACGGGGCTACGCCCGTGGACGGCGCGTCAACGCACTTGGGCGATGGGCCGACGGACGCGGCCCCGGCACACGCGGCCAAAGCCCCGGAACACGCCCCCGACGGCCCGGTCGCGGGCCAGGGCAAGAACCGGCGAGCCCTGGCCGTTTCCACCGTCGCCGCGCTCCTGCTCGCCGCCGTCGGAGCCTGGGCGTTGCTGCCCGGCGAGACGGGCGAGAGGGGCACGGGAACGCGCGCGGCCGGTGCCGGACCACGCCTGGATCCCTCCTCGGTCCCCTCCTCCTCCACCGACGTCGAGGGCCCGCCACCGGGACCGTCCCGGATCCGCCCGGCCCTGGCGCCCAAGCTGTGCGTCACCGAGGGCCACGATCGCAAGGGGCGCTACCGGAGCCAGGTCGCCGTCCAGCGCCCCTGTGGCGACGCCACACCGCCTGACCTGGAACTGGTGTCGGTCGGCACCACAGGCTCGTACTACATCCAATGGCGCCACCCGGTGTACGGCGACGGCTGTCTCACCGCGCTCGGCAGCGGCCATGTCGTCGAGGGACTGCTCGAACCCTGGCCCTGGGAGAGCTGCTCGGCGGACCGCACCAGCCAGCACTTCTTCTTCGACCCCGCCAAAGGCTCCGAGGCCGACGGCTACCGGATCCACGTCGTGCAGAACGGGATGTGTCTCGGGATCAAGGGCGCCGACGACCGGGCGGCGGGCGCCGAGATCTCCCAGCAGCGGTGCACCGGGGCTCGGGACCAGGAGTTCCTGGTGGACGCGGTCGAATGACACCACCCGTCACACCGTGGCCGAGGGTGCCTCCTCCAGGGGGAAGTGGCATGCCGCACCGTGGAGGGGCGCACCCGGCGCAGGCTCGGGTACGGCTTCGGCGCACAGGTCCCGCGCCCGAGGGCACCGGGTCCGGAACCGGCAACCGGACGGCGGGTCGGTGGGGGAGGGGATCTCGCCGGTGAGCACGATCCGTTGCCGTCGGCGCCCGCTCCCGGCCACCGGCGAAGGGGCCGCCGACAGCAGCGCCTCCGTGTACGGATGACGTGGCCGCTCATAGACCTCCTCCGTCGGGCCCGTCTCCACGATTCCGCCGAGGTACATCACGGCGACCCGGTCGGCGAGGTGCCGCACCACGGACAGGTCGTGCGAGATGAACACGTACGACAGCCCCAGCTCGTCCCGCAGGTCGCACAGGAGGTTGAGCACCTGCGCCTGCACCGACAGGTCCAGCGCGGAGACGGGTTCGTCGCAGACGATCACTTCGGGTTCCAGCGCCAGGGCGCGGGCGATGCCGATGCGCTGTCGCTGACCGCCGGAGAACTCGTGCGGGTGGCGGCCCGCGTCCGACGCGCGCAGGCCGACCATCTCCAGCAGTTCGCCCACGCGCGCCGACCGGCGCGAAGGAGGGACCAGGTCGCGATGGGTCAGCCAGGGCTCCCCGATGAGATCCGCCGCGCTGAGGCGGGGGTTGAGCGAACCGAACGGATCCTGGAAGACCATCTGCACCTTCCGCCGCCAGGCGAGCAGTTCCGCACCCGACAACGCGAACGGGTCGACGCCCTCGTACCGCACCGTGCCCGCGTCGGGCCGCTCCAGCAGCAGGAGGATCCTGGCCAGCGTGGACTTGCCGCAGCCGGACTCGCCCACGAGGCCGAGGGTCTCCCCGCGCCCCAGGGTCAGGTCCACCCCGTCCAGCGCCCGCAGCCGGGTGCCGCCCCGTACGGTCCGCCGGACCGTGAAACTCTTGGCCAGACCCGCGGCCTCCAGCAGGGTCCCGCGTTCAGGCATCGGCCAGTTCCTTCCCGAAGTGGCAGGCGGCGGCCCGGCCGGCGCCGGTGCCGGTCAGCGCCGGCCGGTGGGTGACGCACCGCTCCCGGGCCAGGGGACAGCGTGTACGGAAGGCACAGCCGTCAGGCACCGCGGCCGGGTCCGGCGGGCTCCCGGGGATCGACGTCAGGCGGGAGCCCCGGTGCTGCTCGGCCGGCACCGACTCCAACAGCCCTTGGGTGTAAGGGTGGTGGGGTCGGCCGAACACCTCGGCCACCGGCCCGGTCTCCACCACCGTCCCCGCGTACATGACGGCGACCCGGTCCGCGTGCTCGGCGGCGAGCCCGAGATCGTGCGTGATCAGGACGAGGGCCGTCCGCTGCTCGCCCCGCAACTCGCCGAGCAGGTCCATGATCTGCGCCTGCACGGTGACGTCCAGGGCCGTCGTGGGCTCGTCGGCGATCAGGACCTTCGGCCGTAGCGCGACCGCCGTCGCGATCAGCAGGCGCTGCCGCATGCCTCCCGAGAACTGGTGCGGGTACGCGTCCGCCCGGGAGCGGGCCTCCGGGATGCCCACGCGTTCCATCAGCTCCACGGCCCTGGCCCGCGCCGCGCGCCGGGACATGCCCTCGTGGATGCGGAACGGCTCGGCCAGCTGCGCTCCGACCGTGTGGACGGGGTTGAGCGCGCTGAGCGCGTCCTGGAAGACCATGGCCAGACCCGGCCCGGCCAGCCGGCGCCTGGCCCGTGCGCCGAGCGCGAGCAGATCCTCGCCGTCGAGCCGGACCCGCCCGCCCACCACCTCGGCGACCGGGTCGAGCAGACCGGCGACAGCGTGCGCTGTCATGCTCTTGCCGCAGCCCGACTCGCCCAGCAGCGCCAGCGTCTCGCCCGACCTCACGGCGAAGCTCACGCCACGGACGACATGGACCGGCCCGGCCGGAGTGTGCACGTCGACGGACAGGTCCTCCACGACGAGGCTCGCGCCCGCCGTACGGTCGCCGACACCGACACCGACACCGACACCGACACCGACACCGACACCGACACCGACACTGGCCCCGGCTCCGCTCCCCGCCCCCGAACGCTCCTCGGCGGCAGCCGTACGCGACCCCCGGGAGCGCCGCCCGAGCCCCTGCCGCCACCGCTGCCCCGGATCGGTCGTCAGCCGGGCCCAGGAGGCGAGAACGGTCGCCGACACGGTCGTGACGACGATCGCGAGGCCCGGGAAGAGCGCGATCCACCACGCGCTCTGCAACTCCTGCCGCCCCTGGGCGACCATCAACCCCCAGCTCACGTCCGGCGGTTGAATGCCAATGCCCAGGAAGCTCAGTGACGACTCGGCCAGCATCACGAAGCAGAAGTCGAGCGCGGCGACGGTGAGCAGTGTGGGCAGCACGCTCGGCGCGACATGGCGCCGGACGGCCGCCCAGCTGCCCGTGCCGAACGTCCGGGCCGCGTCCATGAACAGCCGGCTGCGCAGCTCAGCGGCCTCGGCCCGGGCGGTGCGCAGATACACCGGGATCCGGGCGACGGCCAGTACCAGCACGATGCTCGCGGCACTCGGCGAGAACACATACAGCACGACCACGGCCAGCAGCAGGGAGGGGAAGCTGAGGATCACATCGGCCACCCGCAGCGACACGTTCTCGCGCCAACCGCCGTGATAGCCCGCCCACATACCCCACACCGAGCCGATGACCAGCGAGCACAGCACGGCGGGCACCGCCACGGCCAGGGTCGTCCCGGCAGCCGCCAGCAGCCGCGCGGCGACGGGCCGGCCGAGGGAGTCGCTGCCGAGGACGAAGGCCCAGCCGTGGTCGAGAGTGAAGGGAGGCCGGCCCGGGTCCCGCAGGTTCTGACGGGTCGCCAGGTCCCCGGCCAGGAGCGGCCCCAGTACGGCGCCCAGCGCGACCAGGAGCAGGAGCAGGGCCGCCGCGCAGGCGAACCGGTCCCGCAGCAGCAGGGCGAACCACCGTCGTCGTACGGTCGTGGCGTCCGTCTGGGATGTGGCCTTCTGAAGCATGTCCCGTCCTTGGCTCATGCCGCCGCCCGCTGCCGGACCCGCGGGTCGAGGAGCGCGTGGCAGAGGTCGACCAGGATGTTGAGGGCGAAGATCGCCAGAGCGGTCACGAGCACCGCCGCCTGGAGCACCGCGAAGTCGCGCTGCAGCACCGAGTCGATCATGAGCTTGCCGATACCGGGCCAGCCGAAGATCGTCTCCACGACGACCGCCCCGTTGACCAGCCCCACGGCCAGATCGCCCGCGACGGTCAGCGCCGGTGCGGCGGCGTTGCGCAGGGCGTGCCCGAAGACCACCCGGAGTTCGGAGGCCCCCTTGCCGCGCGCCACCTTCACATACGGGGCGGACAGCGCCGAGACCATGGCGCCGCGCACCACCTGGACCAGCACGCCGAACGGGCGGATGAGCAGCGTGGCCACGGGCAGCACCCATGCCGCCGCGCCGCTCGTGCCGGACGTGGGCAGCCAGCCCAGGGTGACCGCGAAGACCAGCACGCCCATGATGGCGATCCAGAAGTCGGGGACGCTGGCGGCCGTGGAGGACAGGAAGCTCGCGATCCGGTCGGTCGCCGAGTTCGGCCGGTAGGCCGCCAGGCTGCCGATGACCACGGCGCCCAGGATGGCGAGCAGCATCGTCCAGCCGGCCAGTTGGAGGGTCGCCGGGAAGGCCCGCAGGACGGCCTCGCCGGCCGGCTGGGCGGTGCGCAGCGACTCGCCGAAGTCGAGGTGGGCGACCTGGGCGAGATAGTCGCCGAACTGGGTGATCAGCGGTTCGTCCAGGCCGTTGCGGGCGGCGAACTCGGCCCGCATCTCGGGCGTCGCGCTCAACGGCAGATACAGGTTGGCGGGGTCCCCGGTGAGGCGGGCCAGGAAGAAGACTCCGAGGACCACCACGAGCAGCGGGATGACGCTGGAGACCGCGCGGCGGCGCAGCAGGGTCAGCATGTGATGTCCTCCCTCAGTCCGCTCGGCGCATGTCGGCGAGCCGCATCTCGTCGTTGGTGGCCGAGTCGGGCCGGTAGCGGACCTTGGGGGAGAGGGCCAGCAGGCCGGTCATGTTGGCCATGACGGCGTCCCGGACGACCTCCTCGTTCTGATGGGTGAACGCGTCCGCGAACGCCTGCTGCCGTTTCCCGCCGGAGGCGAGCTGCGCCTCCTCGATGAGCGTGTCGAGCGCCTCGGTGCCGTAGCTGCTCTGGGCGCCCTCACTGCCGTAGATCTGTCCCATCGTGAACGCGGCGTCGCCCGCCTGGTTGCCGTGCTGGGCCTGGAGCAGGGTGGGGCCGGTGTCGCCGGCGGGGAAGGGGCGCAGCAGGTACTCCAGCCAGGCGTTGACGTCGAGCATCTTGATCCTGACCTTCAGCCCGGCCTTGATGAGACCGTCCTGGACGACCTCCATCGCCTCGGCGGCCTTCGGGTAGATGCCGTTGCGGCCGACGAGGGTGATGGTGGTGCCGGTGCGGACTCCGTCGGCGCGGGCCTCGGCGACGAGTCTTCGGGCCCGTTCCGGGTCGTACGGCCATGGCTCGATGCGCGGGTTGTAGCCGGTGACGCCCTTCGACACGAGCTGCCCGCTGGGCCGGCCGGCGAAGACCGCGGTGACCAGGCCCTCCCGGTCGATCGCGTAGTTGACGGCGCGTCGGATCCGGATGTCGTCCAGGGGCGGCTCGGTGGCGTCCATCCGCAGGTACGACACCTCGTTGGTGTCGAACTCGAGCGCGCGGTCACCGGCCCCGTCCTCGGGAGCGAGCCCGATCGCGACGTCCGCCTCGTTGTTCGTCACCATGGCCGCGCGCACACTGCCCTCGGCACGCCAGACGTAGGTGGCAGCGGCGAACTCGGGAGCCTTGCCCCAGTAGCCGGGGAAGCGCTTCAGCCGCAGGTGACGGCCCTGGTTCCAGTCGTCGATCTCGTAGGGCCCCGTGCCGACCGGCTCGCGCACCCGGGAGTCGGGGTCGGTGCTGGTCGGCACGATTTCGACGAAGGACAGGCGCAGCGGCAGGATCGGGTCGGGCTTCGCCGTGGTGACCCGGAGCGTGGTGTCGTCGAGAGGCGTGGCGGTGAGCTCGCTGTCCGCGAAGATGTAGCCGTCGACGTTGCAGTCGATCTTCGAGTCCGTGGCGCGCTTGACGGAGAACGCGGCCGCGGCCGCCGTGAAGGGCGTCTTGTCGTGGAAGGTGACACCCTCGCGGAGGGTGAAGGTCCACGAAGTGGCCGAATCCCGGGCCCACTTGGTGGCGAGGGCGGGTCCCAGGCGTCCGGTGGACGGTTCGCGCTCGGTGAGCGCCTCCGTGATGTTGGCCCGTGTGACGCGGCCCGTCGCGGTCAGCGAGGCGTCACAGGGTTCGAGGGTCGGGGGTTCCTCGGGCAGGACGATGCGCAGGGTGTCCGGACCGCCGCCGATGGGGTCGGCACCGGCCACCGAGCAGCCGGAGACGGCGAGCAGGGCGGCGAGGGCGGCGACGATCGGACGACTGCGGATGGTGCCTAAACCGGTCACTGCGCCTCCGTGCTCGCTTACGTACACAACAGAGAACGTCGTTTAGATATGTGGACGGTAGGTGGACGGTCATTATTGGGGCGGCGAGGCGGAACGCGTCAAGGGGTGTGCGTCGGTTCCCAACTCGCCCCACCTCTTGACGTGTTGATTGCCGTCCTAAAACATTCGGGAAACTCGATTGGTTCTGCGCGGTTCTGTTCGCTCCCGAAGGGAATCCATGTCCAGCAGACATCGCCTCGCCCCGGCCTTGGCGGTCGCCGTCCCCCTGGTACTCGGCGCGGGACTCGTGACCGTGCCTCCCGCCGCTGCCGCCGAACCGCCCGGCAGCGCGGTCACGGTACGGATCGACCCCTCCTACCGGCAGCAGGAGTTCGAAGGGTGGGGGACGAGCCTCGTCTGGTTCGCCAACATCACGGGCCGCTACCCGGAGCCCATCCGCCAGAAGCTCGCCGACATGCTCTTCGGCGAGGACGGTCTCCGCCTCAACATCGCGCGCTACAACATCGGCGGGGGCAACGCGCCCGACGTCCGCAAGGACTACATGAAGACCGGCGCGACGATGGACGGCTTCTGGAAGGCCCCGGCGGGCACCACCAGGGAGGACACCGACTGGTGGAACCCCGACGACCCCGAGCACTGGGACTGGTCCGCCGACCCGGGACAGCGCTGGTGGGTGGACCGGGTCAAGAACAAGGTGACCAAGTGGGAGGCCTTCAGCAACTCGCCGCCCTGGTTCCAGACCGTCAGCGGCTATGTCTCGGGAGGCTTCGACGCCAACACCGACCAGATACGACCGGACCGCGTCGACGACTTCGCCGCCTACCTGGTCAAGGTGACGGAGCGGCTGGAGAAGAAGCACCGCATCAAGTTCGACACCCTCGCCCCGCTCAACGAGCCCAACACCAACTACTGGGGCACCCAGATCGGTCCCGACGGCCAGCCCACCGGAGGCCGCCAGGAGGGCGCTCACGCCGGCCCGGAACTCCAGCAGAAGGTCGTACTGGCCGTGCGCCGCGCCCTCGACAAGGCGAGGACCCGCGCCACCGTCTCCGCCATGGACGAGACCAACCCGAGCACCTTCGTCCGCAACTGGAACGCCTACGACGGCTCCGCCCGCGCCGCCGTCGACCAGCTCAACGTGCACACCTACGGCACCGGCATGCGCACCAGCGCCCGCGACAGCGCCAAGGCCGCCGACCGGCCGTTCTGGATGAGCGAGGTCGAGGGCACCTGGGGCACCGGCACGGACTTCACCGGCATGGAACCGGGGCTCGGCATCGCCACCCGGGTCGTCGAGGACATCCGTGAACTCGAGCCGTCCGCCTGGGTGTTGTGGCAGCCCGTGGAGGACTCCATCCCCCAGGCGCAGGCGGGCAAGAACTGGGGCAGCATCCACATCCCGTTCAACTGCACGGCGAAGGACACCCTGGACAGCTGCCCGATCAGGGCCAACACAAAGTTCCACACCCTGCGCAACTTCACCCACCACATCCGCCCCGGCGACCACTTCGTGAAGGCCGACGACCCTTCGAGCGTGGCCGCTGTACGGAAGTCGGGACGCGGGGCGACCGTGGTGCACGTCAACAACGGCACGTCCCCGCGCACCGTGACCCTGGATCTCTCGCGCTTCGGGCGCGTCGCACCCGGCGCCAGGGTGACCCCGGTGGTGACCAGCGGCGATGGCGCACTCGTCCGCGGCACGCCCGTCGAGGTGAAGGACGCCTCCGCCACGGTGACCGTGCCCGCGAAGTCGGTCACGTCCCTCCTCGTCGACGGGGTGTCGGGCACCGCGAAGGACGCCGCGCTCGTCCAGCCCGGCCACGTCTACCGCCTCCAGGGAGCCCAGAGCGGCAAGTCCCTGGCCCCGTCCGGTGAGGGCAACGGCGTCGTCGTCCGTACAGCCGACCCGGCCGCCAAGTCCCAGCTGTGGTCCGTGAAGCAGCTGACCAGGGGCGAGGGCAATCGGGAGCGCTACGCCCTCGTCAACGCCGCCACGGGCGCGCGCCTCGCCGTGCGCGACAACGAAGCGGTGCTGGAACAGAGCGACACCCCGGCCGCGCAGTGGATCATGTCGACCACCGGGGACGGCACCTGGACCTTCGTCAACGCCGCCACGGGCCGACTGCTCGACGTCGTCGGTCAGTCGACCGCGGACGGCGCCCGCGTATCGGCCTTCCTGCCGACCTCCAACGCGAACCAGCGCTGGACCGTCACCGACGAGACGGTGCTCCGTACCCAGCAGGCCGAGGCGTTCACCGTCCCCGGCCGCACGCCCGAAATGCCCGGGACCGTGACCCCCGTCTACCGGGACGGCGCCCGGGGATCGCTCCCCGTGGAGTGGACGCTGCCCTCCGAGTCCCGGTGGCGCGAGGCCGGAACAGTCCGGGTGAAGGGCCGGGCGACCGACACGCTCGGCCGGACCGTCCGCGCGGAAGCGGTCGTCACCGTGGACACCATCGCCTCGATCCAACCGGCCCGCGCCAAGACCTACACCGGCGGACGCCCCGACCTGCCCGCCACGGTCACCGGCGTCGGACGGCACGGCGGAACCGCAGACCTCCCGGTCACCTGGGACCCCGCACCCGACGGCGCGTTCGACGACGCCGGTGTGGTGACCCTGCGCGGTACCGCCCGGATTCCCGGCGGAACGACGGCATCGGCGACGGTACGCGTCCAGGTCACCGCGCCCCGGGACACGAACACAGCGCTCGACGAAGGCGTGACGGTCGGCGCGACGTACACCGAGAGCGGCTACTCCGCCGAGGGCCTGCGCAACGGCAACACGTCCGAGAAGGCCTGGTCGAACTGGAGATCAGGCACGAAGAACCCGTCCGACACCATCACCTTCACCCTGCCCGAGGCACGCGATCTGACCCGGGTGGTGACCCACTTCCACCGTGACGGCGCCAACCTCAGCTTCGCGGAGTCCCTCAGGGTGCAGGTGCGCGGGACCGACGGCACCTGGGCCGACGCCGGCGACGAGGTCGCCGTGGGCACCGAGGGCACACCCGTGGTCGACGTCCCGGTGCGCGCGACCGGCCCGGTGACCGGAGTACGCGTGGCCATGACGGCACGCCCGGGCGGCTACATCACCCTCGGAGAGATCGAGCTGCGCGCCAAGGCACCGGGGACCTCCACGGACGCCGGGGCCGCCTCGATCGAGGTCGACGGGGTGCCGGTCGGCGGCTTCGACCCGGACCGGACGAGCTACCGCGCGACCTCAGACCGCCCGGACCGGGCGAAGGTCACCGCGACGTCCCGCGACCCGTACGCGAGCGTGACCGTCCGCAAGGAGGCATCACGCGAAGCCGTCGTGACCGTGAGCAGCGAGGACGGCTCGCGGACACGGGAGTACAGGGTCCGGCTCTCGCGCTCCTGACGCAAGAAAGCGCGGGGCCCGCACGCCCCGCGCTTTCACCGGACCGCCGGGATCAGACCGCCGGAGCCGGGTACGTCGGGTACTCCACGCCGGACACGTGCTGCACGACACGGATGACCTGGCACGAGTAGCCGAACTCGTTGTCGTACCAGAGGTAGAGGATCGCGTTGTCGCCCTCGACCTTGGTGGCGCCGGCGTCGACGATCGAGGCGTGGCGCGAGCCGATGAAGTCACTGGACACCGCGTCCGGGGCGCTGATGAAGTCGATCTGGCGCTTCAGCGGCGAGGTCAGCGAGACGTCACGGAGGTAGTCGAGAACCTCCTGGCGGGTGGTCTCGCGCGCCAGCTGCAGATTGAGGATCGCGATGGAGACGTCCGGCACCGGCACCCGGATGGAGCTGCCGGTGATCTTCGCCTTCAGGTCGGGCAGCGCCTTGGACACGGCGGAGGCGGCACCGGTCTCGGTGATGACCATGTTGAGCGGCGCGGAGCGGCCCCGGCGCTCGGACTTGTGGTAGTTGTCCAGCAGGTTCTGGTCGTTGGTGAACGAGTGGACGGTCTCCACGTGACCGCGCTGGACCCCGAACTCGTCGTCCATCGCCTTCAGCGGCGGCACCAGCGCGTTCGTGGTGCACGACGCGCAGGACAGGATCTGCTCGTCCGGCTTGATGGTGTCGTGGTTGACGCCGTGCACGATGTTCGGGACGTCGCCCTTGCCGGGCGCGGTCAGCACGACCTTGTCGATCCCGGGGCGCAGGTGCTGCGACAGGCCCTCGCGGTCGCGCCACTTGCCGGTGTTGTCGATGAGGATGGCGTCCTTGATGCCGTACGCCGTGTAGTCGACCTCGGACGGGTCGTTCGCGTAGATGACCTTGATCTCGTTGCCGTTGGCGACGATCGTGCTGTTCGCCTCGTCGACGGTGATCGTGCCCTGGAACTGGCCGTGGATCGAGTCGCGGCGCAGCAGCGAGGCACGCTTGACGATGTCCTGATCGCCTCCGCCGCGGACGACGATGGCCCGCAGCCGCAGACCGTTGCCCGAGCCGGACTTCTCGATGAGCAGCCGGGCCACGAGCCGGCCGATGCGGCCGAAGCCGTAGAGGACGACGTCACGCCCCTCGCGGCGCTCGATCTTGTTGGCCCCGGTGGCCCCGGCGACGGCCTCGGCGGTGAACTCCGCGATCGACAGACCGCGGTCGTCCTCGCGGTACGTCGCGGCGAGCATGCCGATGTCGATCTGCGACGGCCCGAGGTCGAGGGCGGCGAGCGTCTGCAGGAACGGCAGCGTCTCGGTGACGGAGAGCTCCGCACCGGCGATCTGACGGGCGAACCGGTGGGTCTTGAGGATGCTGACCACCGACTTGTTCACCAGGGAGCGGCTGTGCAGCAGGACCGTCACGTCCCGCTCCCGGTGCAGCTTCCCGATGATCGGGATCATCGACTCCGCGATCTCCTCGCGGTTCTTCCAGTTGGTGAACGAGTCGTCGTTGACAGTCACAGATCCATCTTTCGAGCTAGGCGGCGCTCATATGTTAAACCGTCGATTTCCCGATCATGAACGGGGTACCTCCGGAGCCTTCCGCGAGCCCCGGGCGGCGCGGCCTGAGACGATCGAAACGAAGCTTCCGCGCGAAAGGGACGCGCATGGAGTACGACGCTGTCGCCGACGAGCTGTACGCCCTGCGGCCGGAGGAGTTCACCGCGGCCCGCGCGTCGGCCGTCGCCGCCGCCCGTACCGCCGGTGACCGGGACCTCGCCGAGCGGATCGGCGCGCTGCGCAAGCCCAGCCTCGCGGCCTGGGTCGGCAACCTCCTGGTCCGCAGCCTCCCCGGCGAGGTCGAGCCCCTGCTCCGTCTGGGGGAGGGCCTGCGGCAGGCCCACCACGACCTGGACGGCCCACAGCTGCGCGAGCTGAGCCGGCAGCAGCACGCGATCGTCCGTGCCCTGTCCGCTCAGGCCCGGCAGCTCGCCGGGGAGGCCGGGCATTCGATCGGCGACGGCGTGCAGCGCGAGGTCGAGAACACCCTGCACGCCGTGCTGGCGGACCCCGAAGCCGCCCGGGCCTGGGCGAGCGGCCGGCTGGTCAAGCCGCTGAGTGCCACCGTCGGCTTTCCGGCCGTCGGGGAGGGTGCCGTCACGGGGAGCGGGGGAGCCAAGGGACAGAGCCGCCCACCCGCCGCGGCCGCCCCTTCCCGTCCGGGCCGGAAGGGCGACGGGCAGCAGCGGAAGCGAGTGGCCGAGGCCCGGCGGGACGCCGAGGCCGCCGAGCGGGAGCTACGGGCACTGCGGGACGAGGCGGCGGCCGCCGGCCGGGCGGTGCAGGAGGCGAAAGAGCAGGTGGACGGCCTCCAGAGACGCGTCGGCGAGCTCACCGAGGAACTGGAACGCATCAGGGGCGAGCATGAGCAGGCCCGCTTCGCCCAGCGGTCGGCCCGGGAACGGGCGCGCACGGCGGACCGCCGCGTCCGCGAGGCCGATCGTAAGGCCGCCACGGCCACCGCCAAGCTGGAACGCCTGACCTCCACGAACGCCTGAGCCTCCGTCAGAGGGAGAGGGCGCCCGTTATGAGGGCGCCGGCGGTCATCACCAGCGTGGTGGCGAAGGCCCAGCGGAAGATGAAGCGCTGGTGCTCGCCGAGCTGGACACCGCTCATGCCGACCAGGATGAACGTGGAGGCGGTGAGCGGGCTGAGCGGGAAGCCCGTCGTCATCTGGCCGAGGATGGCGGCCCTGGCGACCTCCGCCGGGTCGGTGCCGAAGCCGTGCGCGGTCTCGGCGAGGACCGGCAGGACACCGAGGTAGTAGGCGTCCGGTGTGAAGACCAGACTCAGCGGCATGCCCGTGACGGCCACCAGCACCGGCAGATGGCCGCCGAGGGAATCCGGGATCACGGACACGAGCGCCTCGGCCATCTCGTCGATCATCCCGGTTCCGGTGAGGACTCCGGTGAGCACCCCGGCCGCGAAGATCATCGTGGTGACGAGGACGACGTTCTTCGCGTGCTTGTCCAGCAGCGCCTGCTGCTGTTCCCACGTGGGGTGGTTGACCAGGAGCGCCACCGCGAACCCGAGGACGAACAGCACCGGCAACGGCATGACCTCCAGGATCAGGGAGACGACGAGGACGACGGTCAGCAGCAGATTGAAGACGGTCAGCCAGAGCTGCGGCGGTTCCGACACCCGGACGGCGCCGGGGCCGTCACCGGGCGCGGTCACGGTCGCGGGAGCCGGCTCGCCGACGACGGCCTCCTGGCCCGGTACCGCGAGGGTGCCCAGGCGCCGCCGCTCCCGGCGGCCGATCAGCCAGGCCGCCACCAGGACCCACGCGATGCCCAGGCCCATCGCGGGCAGTACGGGCGTGAAGACGTCCGAACTCTCCAGCTTCAGCGCCGCCATGGCACGCACCGTCGGCCCGCCCCAGGGGACCATGTTCATCACGCCCGCACCCAGACAGACGACGCCGGACAGAACCAGCGGACTCATGCCCAGCTTGCGGTAGACGGGCAGCAGTGCCGAGACGGTGATGAGGAACGTCGAAGCCCCGTCACCGTCCAGGGCCACGCACAGCGTCAGGACGGCCGTGGCGACGGTGATGCGCAGCGGATCGCCCTGGGCCATCCGCAGCAGACCGCGGATCAGGGGATCGAACAGGCCGGCGTCCACCATCAGGCTGAAGTACAGAACAGCGAAAGCGATCATGATGCCGGTGGGCGCCACCTTCGACAGCCCGTCGAGCACCATCCCGCCCAGCTCGCCCGCGAAGCCGCCCGCCAGCGCCGCCAGCACCGGAAGCACCACCAGAGCGACCAGGACCGAGACGCGTCTGGTCATGGTGAGCAACAGGAACAGGGCGATCGTGGCGAAGCCCAGGGCTGCCTGCATGGTGACGCTCGCTTTCTCGGTGGCGGTCCCCGGCGGCGGAGAGCGGGACGTACGGGGATAGCCGAGAGTGTCCGAGCGCCGGAAGATCCATGTCCAGCATCAAACCGGGATCTGTTCATGCGATCCGCGCATCAATCCGCGCACGCTGACGTACGCTTCCCGGCCATGGAAGCCACCTTGCGACAGCTCTCGGCGTACGCGGCCGTCGCCCGGGCGACGAGTTTCACCGCGGCCGCCGCCCAGTTGGGCGTCTCCCAGTCGTCCCTCAGCCGCGCGGTCGCCGACCTGGAACGGCAGGTCGGCGCTCAGCTCCTCGAACGCGACACCCGCAATGTGCAGTTGACCGCCGCCGGTGCGGAAGCGCTGCGGATCGCCGAGCAGATCCTCGGCGCCCACCGGGCCGGGATGAAGGAGCTGGACCGCTTCCTGCTCGGCGAGTCCGGCACGGTCGCCGTCGCCACCCTGCCCTCGGTCGCCGCCGTGCTGCTCCCGCAGGTCATCTCCGGCTTCCGCGAGGACCGGCCACGCGTGGCCGTTCGTCTGCTGGACGGCCTGGAACGCGCGGTGCTGAACCGCGTGCTCTCCGGCGACGCGGACTTCGCGATCACCACGGTCGGGGTGCCGCCGGACCGGCTTGAGCACCGCCCGCTGGTCCGGGACCGTTTCGTCGCGGTCCTGCGCGAGGACCACCCGCTCGCCGAACGCGACGAGGTCGGCTGGGCGGACCTGGCCAGCGAACCGTTCCTCGCCGTCGGACGCGACTCCAGCGTGCGGCGGTTGACCGACGCCGCGTTCGCTCAGGTCGACGCGCACGCCGTGCCCGCGGCGGAGGCCGGCGGTGTCGCCACGGTGGGCGGACTGGTGGCCGCCGGACTCGGCGTGAGCGCGCTGCCCGCCCTGGTACTGCCCCTGCTGGGCACAGGCCCCTTCGCCTTCCGGCCGCTCGTCGACCCCGTGGTCGACCGGCGCCTCGATATCGCCCTGCGCGC
The DNA here is from genome assembly GCF_053643595.1 of Streptomyces sp. NPDC055506. Classification (NCBI taxonomy): domain Bacteria; kingdom Bacillati; phylum Actinomycetota; class Actinomycetes; order Kitasatosporales; family Streptomycetaceae; genus Streptomyces; species Streptomyces sp. NPDC055506. The sequence goes on from NZ_JBSHKH010000023.1 coordinate 74,468, forward strand.
ACGGCGCGCCCTGCCGCGCGTCACCGAGCGCTTTCTGGAGACGCTCGAGGATTTCCGCGCCCAGGGCAGGGAGCTGCCGCCCGGGGTGTCCTGGTCCTGAGGCCGCCCTGGAGGCCACCTCATTCATGCGTTAACCGCATTGATTGATGGCGTTCTTTTGCTGGACAGGCATTTCTGCGCGTCGGCAGTCTGAAGAGCCGGACCAGTTGAGCCGAGGGGACGCATCCGTGTCGGACGAGGACAAGCCGCACTCCACCGGGCAGGGACAGCTGCGCGGGCTGAAGGTGGTCGAGTTCGCCCACGTGGTGGCCGGCCCGCTCGCGGGTTCGATGCTCGCCGACCAGGGCGCGGACGTCGTCCACGTCGAACCACCGGGCGCCGGCGACGCCGCCCGCGCGATGGGGCCCCGGCGCGACGGCGTTCCCCTGTGGTTCAAGGTCGCCGGCCGCAACAAGCGCTCCGTCACCCTCGACCTGCACCACGAGGCGGGCCGTGCGGTCGCCCACCGTCTCGTCGCCTGGGCGGACGTTGTCATCGTCACCCTGCGCGCCGGGCGGCTGCGCAGTTGGGGTCTCGACTGGGAGGCCGTGCACCGGATCAACCCCAAGGCGGTCCTGCTGCAGATCTCCGGCTTCGGTGCCACCTCCAGCCAGGCCGACGCCCCCGGCTTCGGCAAGATGGGCGAGGCCCGCAGCGGCGTCGTCCACCTCACCGGTTCGCCCGACGGCCCGCCCGTCCACACCGGCTTCTCGCACGGCGACGCCGTGACCGGCCTCATGGGCGCCTACGCCGTCCTCGCCGCCCTCCACCGGCGTGACCACGACCCCGACTTCGACGGCGAGTGGATCGACCTCGCCCTGTTCGAGCCCCTCTTCCGGCTCGTCGAATGGCAGGTCATCGTCCACGACCAGCTGGGCACCGTGCCGCAGCGCTCCGGCAACCAGCTGGCGGTCGCCCCCGCCGCCGTGATCAACACCTACCGTTCCCGCGACGAGCAGTGGATCACGGTGACCTCAGCGACCCTGCGCTCGGTACGCAACGTGGCCCGGCTGCTCGGCCTGCCGGAGGAGGAGTTCGCCACGTCGGAGCAACAGCACGCACGACGCGGGGAACTGGACGAGGGACTGCGGGCCTGGGTGGCGGAGCGCTCCGAGGCCGAGTGCCTGGAGGCGTTCGCCCGCGCCGAGGTCGTGGCCTCCCGGGTGTTCGACGCGGCCGACATCGCCGCCGACCCCGTCTACGCCGAGCGCGACGACATCGTCACCGTCGACGACCCCGACCTGGGCGAGGTACGCATGCAGGCGGTCATCCCGCACTTCCGGCAACGCCCCGGCCGCATCTGGCGCACCGGCCCGGCGCTCGGCCAGGACAACGACCTCGTGTACCGGGACTGGCTGGGACTGAGCGACGAGGAACTCGCGGCCCTGGAGAAGAACGATGCCGTCTGAGCCCGGAACACCCGCGAGCGGTGAGGCGCGCGCCACGGCACCCATGCGCTCCCTCCTCTTCGTCCCCGGCCACCGCACCGACTGGCTCCCCAAGGCCCGCGCGGCCGGCGCCGACGCCGTCATCCTCGACCTGGAGGACGCGGTGCCCGCGCCCGACAAGCCGCTCGCCCGCGCCCGGGTCGCCGAGGCCCTGGCGGAGGCCGCCGCGGAACCGGCCGGCGCCATGGCCCTGTTCGTCCGGATCAACCCGCTCGACGACTGGACCGCCGCCGAGGAACTGCGCGCCGTCGTACGCCCCGGAGCGGCCGGGATCGTCCTGCCGAAAGTGCACACCGCCGCCGACGTACGGCTCGCCGACCGCCTGATCACCTGGTGCGAACAGGAACACGGCCTCCCCGCCGGCACGACGGCCCTCGTCCCCCTGCTGGAGTCGGCCCGCGCGCTCCACGACGCCTACGACATCGCCGCCGCGACTCCCCGGGTCGCACACGCCGGTGCGCTGACCGCACCCGGCGGAGACGTGGAACGCGCCGTCGGCTACCGCTGGAGTCCCCAGGGCACCGAGACACTGGCGCTGCGCTCCCGCGTACTGCTCGACGTACGTGCCGCCGGAGCGCCGTACCCGGTGACCGGACTGTGGACGCACATCGCCGACCTGGCCGGCCTGCGCGCCTTCGCCGAACAGAACCGTGCCCTCGGCTACGACGGCATGATGGCCATCCACCCGACCCACATCCCCGTGATCAACGAGGTCTTCGCCCCCACCCCCGAAGAGCTCGACCGCTGCGCCCGCCTCGTCGCCGCCGTGGAGTCGGCCCAGCGCACCGGCACCGGCGCGCTCACCTTCGAGGGCCAGATGGTCGACGAGGCCATGGCGGCGACGGCACGAGCGGTGCTGACACGCCACGGGCACGGCTGACGCCCGCGCCGACAGCGCCCACGGCACAATCGCTGTGACGGAGTTCACAAACCTGCGATGAAGCCCGCCACACAAGGCCTCACGAAGACGACACCAAAATTGAACCGTTCGTTTTCTTGAACCGGTCGTGTTTGTGGCGCTAGGTTGTGCGGCATGACCGCATCCCAGACCCCGACCACCGCCGAGGAGCTCCGCGGTGCCGGCCTGCGGGTGACGGCCGCCCGCGTCGCGCTGCTCGAGACCGTGCGAGACGGTGACCACCTCGGCGCCGAGGTCATCGCCTCCGAAGTGCGCGGCCGCGTCGGCCACATCTCCGTCCAAGCCGTGTACGAGGGGCTCCACGCACTCACCGCGGCAGGACTCATACGCCGCCTCGACCCGCCCAACAGCCCGGCTCTCTATGAGGGGCGGGTCGGCGACAACCACCACCACCTCGTCTGCCGGTCCTGCGGGGCCGTCGCCGACGTCGACTGTGCGGTCGGCCACGCCCCCTGCCTGACCGCGTCCGACGACCGCGGCTTCGCCGTCGACGAGGCCGAGGTCATCTACTGGGGCCTGTGCCCCGCTTGCTCCACCGCCGGCAGTTCCTGAGCAATGTGATCCACCCGAGCACCGTGATCCACCCCGTCCGGAAGGATTTCCATGACTGAGAACCACGACGCGATCGTCACCGACCCGAAGTCGGAGGAGACGGGAGGCGGCTGCCCGGTCGCGCACGGCCGCGCGCTGCACCCGACCCAGGGCGGTGGCAACCGCCAGTGGTGGCCCGAGCGGCTCAACCTGAAGATCCTCGCCAAGAACCCCGAGGTGGCCAACCCTCTCGGTGGGGACTTCGACTACGCCGAGGCCTTCAAGAACCTCGACCTCGACGCCGTCAAACAGGACATCGCCGAGGTGCTGACCACTTCGCAGGACTGGTGGCCGGCCGACTTCGGCAACTACGGCCCGCTGATGATCCGTATGGCCTGGCACAGCGCGGGCACCTACCGCATCAGCGACGGCCGCGGCGGCGCCGGCGCCGGCCAGCAGCGCTTCGCCCCGCTCAACAGCTGGCCGGACAACGGCAACCTCGACAAGGCCCGCCGTCTGCTGTGGCCGGTCAAGAAGAAGTACGGCCAGTCCATCTCCTGGGCCGACCTCCTGATCCTCACCGGCAACGTCGCCCTGGAGCAGATGGGCTTCGAGACCTTCGGCTTCGCCGGCGGCCGTGCCGACGTCTGGGAGGCCGAGGAGGACGTCTACTGGGGTCCCGAGACCACCTGGCTCGACGACAAGCGCTACACCGGTGACCGCGAGCTGGAGAACCCGCTCGGCGCCGTCCAGATGGGCCTCATCTACGTCAACCCGGAGGGCCCGAACGGCAACCCGGACCCGATCGCCGCGGCCCGCGACATCCGCGAGACGTTCCGCCGCATGGCGATGAACGACGAGGAGACCGTCGCCCTGATCGCCGGTGGCCACACCTTCGGCAAGACCCACGGTGCCGGCCCCGCCGACAACGTCGGCGCCGACCCCGAGGCCGCCTCCATGGAGGAGCAGGGCCTCGGCTGGCGCAGCACCTACGGCACGGGCAAGGGCGGGGACACCATCACCTCCGGCCTGGAGGTCACCTGGACCACCACCCCGACCCAGTGGAGCAACGGCTTCTTCAAGAACCTCTTCGAGTTCGAGTACGAGCTCGAGCAGAGCCCGGCCGGCGCCAACCAGTGGGTCGCCAAGGACGCTCCGGAGATCGTCCCGGACGCCCACGACTCGTCGAAGAAGCACCGCCCGAAGATGCTCACCACCGACCTGTCGCTGCGCTTCGACCCGATCTACGAGCCCATCTCCCGCCGGTTCTACGAGAACCCGCAGGAGTTCGCGGACGCCTTCGCCCGCGCCTGGTTCAAGCTGACCCACCGTGACATGGGCCCGAAGTCCCTGTACCTCGGCCCGGAGGTCCCGGAGGAGACCCTGATCTGGCAGGACCCGCTGCCCGAGGCCGAGGGCGAGACCATCGGCGCCGAGGACATCGAGACCCTCAAGACCAAGCTCCTCGAGTCGGGTCTGTCCGTCTCGCAGCTGGTGTCCACCGCGTGGGCCTCGGCGTCCACCTTCCGCGGCAGCGACAAGCGCGGCGGTGCCAACGGCGCCCGCATCCGCCTGCAGCCGCAGCGCGGCTGGGAGGTCAACGAGCCCGACGAGCTCGCGCAGGTCCTGCGCGTCCTGGAAGGCATCCAGCAGGAGTTCAACTCCGGCACGAAGAAGGTCTCCCTGGCCGACCTGATCGTCCTCGGTGGCTCCGCCGCCGTCGAGAAGGCCGCCAAGGAAGCCGGCTTCCAGGTGCAGGTTCCCTTCGCCGCGGGCCGTGTGGACGCGACGGAGGAGCACACCGACGCCGAGTCCTTCGAGGCGCTCGAGCCGACCGCCGACGGGTTCCGCAACTACCACGGCAAGGGCAACCGCCTGCCGGCCGAGTTCCTGCTGCTCGACAGGGCGAACCTGCTCACCCTGAGCGCCCCCGAGACGACCGTCCTGGTCGGCGGCCTGCGTGTCCTGGGCGCCAACTACCAGCAGTCCCCGCTCGGCGCCTTCACCAAGACGCCCGGCTCGCTGACCAACGACTTCTTCGTCAACCTGCTCGACCTGGGCACCACGTGGAAGTCGACGTCCGAGGACCAGACCACGTTCGAGGGCCGCGACGCCGCCACCGGCGAGGTCAAGTGGGCCGGCACCCGCGCCGACCTGGTCTTCGGCTCGAACTCCGAGCTGCGTGCGCTCGCCGAGGTCTACGCGAG
>NZ_JBSHKH010000024.1:0-79351 GCF_053643595.1 Streptomyces sp. NPDC055506
AAGCTGTACTTCGTGGTGCTCGTCGAAGCCGCTACTTCGTGGTGCTCGTCGGCGCCGCGGGCGCGAGCGGAGACGCCGCCGCCGACTGCGGAGACGTGGCGTTCGCGTACACCGACGGGGCCGCCATCCCCGCTGTCGGGTCGACGAGCTGCTCCTCCGCCGGGGCCGTGGCGCCGCCGACGATCCGGATGCCCGCCGCGTCGAAGGCCCGCTTGATGCGCCAGCGCAGCTCGCGCTCCACGGTCAGGGACTTGCCGGGCATCGTCTTGGCCGAGACACGCACGACCATGGAGTCCAGCAGGACGCTGTCCAGGCCGAGGACCTCGATCGGGCCCCACAGCAGCTCGTTCCAGGGCTCCTCGGCGCCCATCTTCTCGGCGACCTCGTCGAGCGTGGCCTTGACCTTGTCCAGGTCCTCACCGGAGTGGACCGTGACGTCCACGTTGGCCGTGGCCCAGCCCTGCGAGAGGTTGCCGATGCGCTTGACCTCGCCGTTGCGGACGTACCAGATCTCGCCGCCGTCGCCGCGCAGCTTGGTCACGCGCAGGCCCACCTCGATCACCTCGCCGGAGGCGACGCCCGCGTCGATGGTGTCGCCGACGCCGTACTGGTCCTCCAGGATCATGAAGACGCCGGACAGGAAGTCCGTGACGAGGTTGCGGGCGCCGAAACCGATCGCCACACCGGCGACACCGGCCGAGGCCAGCAGCGGGGCGAGGTTGATCTGGAAGGTGCCCAGGACCATCAGCGCGGCCGTGCCGATGATCAGGAACGACGCCACCGAGCGCAGCACCGAACCGATGGCCTGCGAACGCTGGCGGCGGCGTTCGACGTTGACCAGCAGTCCGCCGATCGCGCCGCCGTCCAGGGACGGGACGTTCCGGTTCATGCGCTCGATCAGCTTGGTGATCGCCCGTCGCACGACGACCCTCAACACCACCGCTATGACCACGATCAGCAGCACCCGCAGGCCGATCGCGAGCCATGTCGACCAGTTCTGCTCGATCCAGCCGGCGGCGTTCGTCGCGCTCTCGTGGGCGTCCTGCAGCGAGGGCACTCTCGGGCTCTGCGAATCCGAGGGGGTCGGCGACGGCGTGGGGTCGGCGGCCATCAGAACGGCGTCCGCGGGGGACATGGACACGGCGGGTACCTCCAGGTGCAGCGGTCTGCCCCGGTGGAGTGGTTCGGGGGTCTACGGCAAGTCAAGGTCACGACTGGGTCACCGAAGGGGCAGAACCACCACACTAACGGGGCATTGTGTGTGTTCCCTCGGAATGTGTGAAGGAGAGACCGTGCTCACCTGGGCTTGAACAGGCCATGATCTGGGGGATGAATCAGATGTGGTCGAAAACACTCCCAGCCCGTTACCGGGACATGGTGGCGCTTCCACCAGGCATGAGGAGAGACTGACTACGAATCGTCCCGGCGCGAGCCACGCGCCGCCGGCGTCCAAGGAGGCACCCGTGCCGCATGTCCTGGTCCTCAACGCGTCGTACGAGCCGCTAGGTGTCGTACCGCTCCGCCGCGCGCTCGTCCTCGTCCTCGAGAACAAGGCCGTATGCCTCGAGGAGTCCGGCGCCTTTCTGCACAGCGCGACCGTCACAGTCCCCGCACCCAGCGTGGTCCGGCTCAAGCGATTCGTCCGGGTTCCCTATCGGGGGCCCGTTCCACTGACCCGCCGGGCACTGTTCGCCCGCGACGGGGGCCGGTGCATGTACTGCGGTGGCGTCGCAACCAGCGTCGACCACGTCATCCCGCGCAGCCGCGGGGGCAAACACGTCTGGGACAACGTGGTGGCGTCCTGCCGCCGCTGCAACCACGTGAAGGCCGACCGACATCTCATCGAGATCGGCTGGCGGCTGCGCCACAAACCGGCCCCGCCCTCCGGCCTCGCCTGGCGCATCATCGGGACCGGCCACAGGGATCCGCGCTGGCTGCCGTACTTGCAGCCGTACGGCGCGGACGACGCCATGGCCCGGATCGACGGCATTCCCGCCTGACGACGATCCGGGCCTTCGTATTGCCGCGAGCGGCACAGGCCGGCCCGGGGAACCCCCGTTCCCCCGGGCCGGCCTGTCACGCGGTGCGCCCTTACGCGTACCGCAGCTCCCCCGGGCGCACCGTGCGGCGCAGCAGGGGCAGTGAGGTGGCCGCGGCCAGCAGGCAGGCGGCGTGGACGGCGAGGGGCACCAGCAGTGCCGCCCAGGGCACGGACCAGCCCCCGGTGGCAGCGCCGTACACCGTGCCGATGGCCATGCCGCCGGCTCCCGCCAGCAGCACCGCCGGGGCGAGCGGCAGCGCGGTCTCCAGCAGCAGCGCCCGGCCGAGCACCGTGCGTGGCACCCCGGCGGCGGCTTGCGCGGCGAGGCCCCGGCGGCGGGTGGCCAGGGACTCGGCGGTGCCGACGGCGAGCCCGGACAGCGTGATGGCGAGGGCGACCGCGATGGCGGCGCCCGTGAGGTCAAGGCCGGTGGTGTAGTAGGACAGGTCCTCGGCGAGCCGGGTCTCGGAGTGCAGCGCCCGCGTCAGAGCTTGCCGGACGCCGAGGAAGCCGGTCCCGACGACGGTCACCAGCAGCACCGCCGCGTGCGTGCGGGAAGCCGACCAGGGGTCGTCGCGCAGCCGTTCGGCCGCGATCAGCGTCGCCGCCGATCTGGCCCGGACCGCCAGGAGCCGCCCGGTCGCCCTCGCGGCCGCCCCGGAGAGCCACACGGCGCCCGCGCCGACCGCGAGGACCGCGCCCGCCATCATCAGCGGCGGTCCGCCGCCCGGCCGGTTGGCGGCGGGCGTGGCGGTGGTGGTCACGGCCAGCAGCGCCAGTGCCGCGACGAGCAGGACGCCGCCCAGGAACAGCAGCCCCGGCCCTCGTCCGGAGCGCGGTCCGACCCTGCGCACCCAGCCGAGCGGCGAGGCCACCACCCGGCGCAGCGCCAGCGCGCCCGCCGTCGCGCCCAGCAGCGGTACGGCGACGGCGACCAGGGCGATCCCCGCCCAGGCCAGGGCGGTCGGCCGGTCCCACAGGCGCAGCAGGAGCAGCACCGAGACGACGGTGGCGACCGCCGAGCCCAGCAGACAGGCCAAGCCGGTCTCCAGCGCGGCGATCCGCCGCACCTGCCAGGGCGTCGCCCCGGCCAGCCGCAGCCCCGCCAGCCGTCGGTCGCGGTGCACCGCCCCGATCCGCGCGCACTGCCCGAGGAACCCGAGCACCGGCACGAGCAGGAGCAGCAGGCTGACGATCACACCGGACCGGGTGCCGGGCTGGTCCAGCAGGCCGGCGGCGTAGGGCACGTTGTAGGAGCCGCGCAGCGAGGCCAGGGCGACGGCGGTGAGGGCGAAGCCCGTCGCGAGCGCCGCGCCCGTCGCCGTCAGGCTGACCCGCCACCACTCACCGCGGTCGGAACCGCGGGTGAGTTCCCAGGCGAGGCGCACATCGGCACGCAGGTTCACGCCGTCACCCCCGTCGTCGCCACGCTGCCGTCCCGCAGCTGCACCTCCCGGTCCGCGTACGCCGCCACCTGGGCGTCGTGGGTGATCAGCAGGACCGCGGTGCCCGACTCGCGGGCCGTGTGCACCAGGGCCGTCATGACCTGCTCGCCCGCGAGGGAGTCCAGCGCGCCCGTCGGTTCGTCGGCGAAGACCACCTTCGGGCCGGTGACCAGGGCCCGGGCCAGCGCGGCCCGCTGGGCCTGGCCGCCGCTCAGCTCGCCCGGCCGCGACTCCTGCTGACCGCGCACCCCGAACCGCTCCAGCCACTCACCGGCAGTGGCCCGCGCACGGGCGCGGCCGGTGCCGGCCAGCAGCAGCGGCAGGGCGACGTTGTCCAGGGCCGTCAGCTCGGGGATGAGCTGCCCGAACTGGAACACCACGCCGAACTCGGTACGGCGCAGCTCGCTCAGCCGCTTCTCGGGCAGGTCGTCGAGGCGCCGGCCGTCGTACGTCACCGAGCCCTCGTCCGGGCGGACGATCCCGGCGAGGCAGTGCAGCAGCGTCGACTTCCCGCTGCCGCTCGCGCCGGTCACGGCGAGGATCTCGCCGGGGCGCAGTTCGACCGACGCGTCGCGCAGGGCGGGTGTCCTGCCGTGCGCCTTGGTGAGGCCACGGGCCGTGAGGAGAGGCACGGGTCTGCTCATGCTGCGTCGACCTCCGCGGTCAGGGTGGTGAGCCGGGCCGCCGTGGTGGTCATCCAGCGGAGGTCGGCGTCGAGGTGGTTGACGGCGTAGTCCGCCGAGAGCACGGTCGCCAAGTCCGCGCCCTGGGCGGCCTTGAGTGCCGTGAGCTCCCGCATCCGCTCCATGTGGGCGGCGCGCTGGGCGCTCAGGTACCCGGCCGGGTCGCCGCCCGAGAGGATCGCGACGACGACCTTGGCGAAGATCTCGTTCGCGACGAAGGGGGCGGGCGGCGCGATCTCCCCGGCCCAGCGGGACAGCTCACGCGTCCCGTCCTCGGTCGCGCGGTACATCGTCCGCTCCGGGCCGCCGTCCGAGTCGGTCCCCTCAACCTCGGCGAGGCCGTCCCGGACGAGGCGCTGGAGGGTCGTGTAGACCTGCCCGTAGGCCAGCGGGCGGGCCTGCGGGAAGCGGTCGTCGTGGCGTCGCTTGAGGTCATAGCCGTGGCTCGGACCCGAGGCGAGCAGGCCCAGCAGGATGTGGCGGGTGCTCATGCCCATCATTATGTACTGAGTACATGTACTAAGTGAATAGTCATCGCTGATTCGGTTCCGAACCGGGGGCTGAGAGTTCCCCCAGGGGATCACTCCGTGATGGCGTACGCCTCCGCCGACCACAGCGAATACCCGAACCGCGTGGCCCGCTTGTCGCCCTGCACCCGCACGAAACGCACGTCCCGCTCGTCCACGCGGACGCTCTCCCGGCCGCCCCGGCCGTCCCGTACCGTCGCCGCGGTGCGCCACCTGCGGCCGTCCGCCGACACCTGGACGCGGTACGCCGAGGGGTGGGCGTCCTGCCAGCGCAGCACGACCTGCCCGAGGCGCGCCGGGCGGGGGAGCTCGACCTGCCACCAGGCGCCGTCGTCCACCGGGGACGACCAGCGCGTCTGAGGGTCGCCGTCGTTCGCCGCCGACGCCGGGAAGTCGGGCGTCTCGTCGCCCGAGGAACGCGCCGTGCCGGTGCGGGCCAGGTCGGGGCCGCCGGTGGGCGGGACGGCGCGGACGGTGAGCGTGCGGGTCGCTCCCGCGAAGCCCAGCCGGATGTCGTACGACCGCATCGGCGTGCCGCGCTCGACGGTCACCTCGACGGGGACCTCCATCCGCGTGCCGCGCTCCACGGTCAGTTCGTCCTTCGGCACCCGGACCCGTACGCCCTCGGGCGCCTCGACGGTGAGCCTGCCGCGGGCGTCGGCGGGCCGCAGCGAGCCCAGCCCCGCCGTCAGCCGCAGGACCCGGCCGGTCTCGGCGTCCACCTGGTCGCGCTCCAGCTCCAGGGAGGTCGCGGGGGAGTCGTCGAACCAGGGGACGAGGTGGCGCACCCGGGCCGGAGCGGGCCCGGCGACCCGCACGGCGTCCACCGGCGAGTCGACCCGCACCTCGGTCGCGCCCGACCCCGACAGCCGCCCGACCGGCCGCCAGCCCCGGCCGGGGACGTGTGCCTCGACCGCGCCCTCGGTGCCGGGGTCGGTGAGGACCGTCACGGCCGTCAGCGGGCGGGGGCGGGGGAAGCGCAGGGTGCGGTCGTCCGAGGGGCCGCCGGGGTTGCGGGGCGGCTCGTGGTCGATGCCCGCCCAGGACGCGTACGCCTTCTGCGCGCGCCGCAGGAAGGGGTCCAGGACGTCCGTGCCGACCTCGGCCCGCGCCGACTCCAGCCCGGCCCGCAGGGTGCCCAGCCTGCGGTACGCCGTCCAGGCCGCCGCCGTGTCCCCGGCGCGCTGCGCGTCCAGCATGTCGAGCGCGGCCGCGCCCGCCTCGCCGTAGCCGGCCAGCCGCTGCGACCAGGGAGCGACCTCGGAGGCGAGGGCGGTGTCCGAGAGCCGCCGGGGCAGCTCGCGCAGCACGGTGAAGGCCTCGCGCAGCCGTCGTGCGGCGTCGCCGCCCGGCGCGGGGTCCCGCCAGTACGCCTCGGCCAGCGGGCGCAGATACGCCGACTCCTCGTCGTCCAGCACCGACGACGCGTCGTTCCCGGCGAGCGCCGCCAGGGCCTGCTCACGGCTCCGGTCCCCGCCCGCCAGGTCGGCGATCGCGGCCCGCCAGGACTCCCCGGGGCTGTAGGCGCGCGGGTTCCACGCGTAGTCGGCGGTGGTGAACAGGGGGATGCGGGACGCCTCCGGCTGCTGCATCGCGTTGGCGAGGAGGGCGGCGGAGCCGGTCGCGACGGCGGGCTCACGGCCCTGGTAGGGGCCGAGGAAGATACGGCCGGGGTCGTAGTCGTTGACCGGGTAGTTGTCCATCGTGACCAGCGGGTGCCCGAGCGCCTCCCGCGCGTCGGCCAGCTCCCCGCCCGTGATGGTGCGGGGCACCACCCCGACGCCCGTCCACGCCACCTCGACACCCTTGTCCAGCTCGCTCGCCAGCGCCCGCCGGTAGTCGGTCGTGCCGTCCTCGTAGTACTCGGTCGGCATCAGCGACAGACCGGCGGCGCCGGGGTGCCGTTCCGCCAGGTGCCGGGCCACCGCGTTCGCCACCCGGGACTGCGCCTCAGCCGCCGCCCGCGGGCCGGAGCCGAACCGGTCGGCGTCCGCGTCGCAGTGCCACTCGCTGTAGCTGACGTCCTGGAACTGGAGCTGGAAGGCCCGGAATCCCAGCGCCCACATCGCGTCGAGCTTGCGCGTCAGCGCTCGCAGATCGGCGTCCGACGCGAAGCACATCGCCTGACCCGGGGCCACCGCCCAGCCGAGCTTCACGTGGTTGCCGCGCGCCCGCTCGGCCAGCTCCCGGAACTCGGCCCGCTGCTTCGCCGGGTACGGCTCACGCCAGCGGGCCTGCCGGTAGAGGTCGTCGCCCGGGGCGTACAGGTAACGGTTCTGCTTGGTGCGCCCCATGAAGCCGAGCTGCGCCATCCGCTGCCGGTGCGTCCACGCGGTGCCGTAGAAGCCCTCGGTGATGCCGCGTACGGCGGTGCCGGGCCAGTCGCGTACGACGGCCGCCGCGATCGTGCCGTCGGGGCGCAGCAGTTGCCGCAGCGTCTGTACGGCGTGGAACAGCCCGTCCTCGCCGGTTCCGGTGAGGGAGACGCCGCCCCGGCCGACGGCCAGCTCGTACCCCCCGGCCGGGAGGGCGTGGCGGTCGCCGCGGCGGGCCGGCTCCCTCCCCGCCCGCACGACCAGGGCGCCGGGCCGGGCGGAGTCCGTGACACGGCGGGCACCGGCCTGCCGCAGCAGCGCGCGCAGCGCGTCGACGGCGTGGGGATCCGCCGTGGGGTCCGTGAGCAGCGCGACCTCGTCGGTGACCGCGACCGGGGCGCCGTTCGCGCGCAGCGACTGCGGGCGCGGCCAGACGGAGAGGCCGGGTCCGGTCGTGTCGGGTGCCGGTGTCGCGCTGGGGCCGGGGGCGGGCGGGTCCGCCACCGCGACGGGCGGGGCGCCGAGGCTTCCGGCGACGACGGCGACCGCAAGGGCCACTGCCCGCTTTCCACGCCGCAGTCCCACAGGCCCCCTCCAGATGTGTCCGACCGGGACCACGAGCCCACCACCCGCCCGGTGAAGGTGTCAACGAGAGTGGCCGTTGTGGCTGATTTGCCGGACTCTGGAGAGAGTGGAGGGGAGTGGAATGTGAGCAGGATAACGATGTTCGGTCTGGGACGTCTGCCATCGCGTCGACTGGGTAGGGCTGCGGTAACCCTTCGAAAGTTGAACGCGACAAGCTCTACAAGGAGGCCCCCGTGGCTGCGATGACTTTCCTTCCGCTCCCGGCCCCGTCCAAACCCGTGGCGGACACGTCCGCCGAACTCGACCCCCACTACGACGACCCGCGTTACGAAGACCCCCACTACTGCGTCTTCAGCTCCGAGAACACCTGCGCCGAGCCCCCGCTCACCAGCGAGCCCCCGCTCCCCGACGCCGAGCCCCTCACCAGCGAGCCCCCGCTCGCCGAATCCGCCCCGCTGACCAGCGAGCCCTCCGCCTTCCTCACGGACTTCTCAGGGATCTAGAGGCGCAGATGACCGCACCGCGGCCGGCCGAACCGCCTTCCGAGGAACTGTCCCGCCTCGCCGAGTTGCATGGCGTCGCCACCTCTTACAGCCCGTCCCCGGACCGTACGCTGGCGGCCTCGGCCACCGCGGTCACTCTGACCCTGGCCGCTCTCGGTGTGGACGCGAGCACGCCCGGCGCCGTCCGCGCCGCGCTCGCCGACCGGGAGCGGGAACAGGGGGCACGACTGCTGCCGCCCACAGTGGTCGGCTGGGGCGCGGACCCACCGGCCGCCCTGGCCGCCCTCCCCGAGGGCACCCGGCTGCGCATCGAGACGGAGCAGGGCGAGACCCGCGCCTCGGCCGGGCAACTCCCGCCCGGTGTCCACCGGCTGACCGCCACGGCACCCGACGGCCGTGCCGCGGACGCCCACCTGATCATCGCCCCGGCCCGCCTGCCCACGCCGCCCGGGCGCTCGTACGGACTGCTCGTCCAGCTCTACTCCCTCCTCTCCCGCCGCTCCTGGGGCATGGGCGACCTCGGCGACCTCGCCGAACTGGCCGGCTGGGCCGGGCGCTCGCTCGGCGCCGGGTTCGTCCAGGTCAACCCGCTGCACGCGGCCGTGCCCGGCGCCCCCACCGACCCCTCTCCGTACCGCCCCTCCTCCCGCCGCTTCCCCGATCCCGTGCACCTGCGGATCGAGGACATTCCCGAGGCCGCGTACGTCGAGGACCCCCAGCGGCTGCGCGCGCTGCTGGAGAGATCCGGCCGACTGCGTGAAGCGGTGCTGGAGGAGGGCGCGCTGATCGACCGGGACGCCGTGTGGGAGCTCAAGCGGGAGGCGCTCGGGCTGATTTGCGAAGTGCCGCTGGGCCCCGGCAGACGCGCCGCCTACTGCGACTTCCTCGCCGAGCAGGGCCGGGCCCTGGAGGACCACGCCACCTGGTGCGCGCTCGCCGAGGTGCACGGCCCGGACTGGCACCGCTGGCCGACCGGCCTGCGCGACCCCCGCTCGGCCGACACCGTCCGCGCCCGCAACGGCCTGATGGACCGGGTGGACTTCTGGTCCCGGCTCGCCTGGCTCACCGACACCCAGCTGACCGCGGCGCAGCGCGCCGGCCGGGAGGCCGGGATGCCGGTCGGGATCGTGCACGACCTCGCCGTCGGCGTCCACCCCGGCGGGGCCGACGCCTGGGCGCAGCAGGAGTACTTCGCCGCCGGGATGTCGGTGGGCGCGCCTCCGGACGCCTTCAACGCGCGCGGCCAGGACTGGGGCCTGCCGCCCTGGCGCCCCGACCGCCTCGCCGAGTCCGGCTACGCCCCCTTCCGCGAGCTGCTGCGCGCCCTGTTCCGCTACGCCGGAGCCCTGCGCATCGACCACGTCATGGGCCTGTTCCGCCTCTGGTGGGTCCCCCAGGGCCACCCGCCCACCGAGGGCACCTACGTCCGCTACGACGCCGAGGCCATGCTCGCCGTGCTCGTGCTGGAGGCCTCCCGGGCCGGGGCGCCGGTGATCGGCGAGGACCTCGGCACCGTGGAACCCGGCGTCCGGGAGGCGCTGCGCGAGCGCGGGGTGCTCGGCACGTCCGTGCTGTGGTTCGAACGCGACTGGGACGGCGACGGCCACCCCCTGCCCCCCGACCGCTGGCGCGCCGACTGTCTGGCCACCGCCACCACCCACGATCTGCCCTCCACGGCCGCCCGCCTCACCGGCGAGCACGTCGAACTCCGCGACAGCCTCGGCCTGCTCGCCCGCCCGCTGGCGGAGGAGCGCGCCGAGGCCGCCGCCGACACCGGCGAATGGCTGTCCCTGCTCGCCCGTCTCGGCCTGCTGCACGGCACCGGCGGGGGCACCGACACCTCCTCGGAGGAGGCCGAGATCCAGGCCGTCCACCGCTTCCTGCTGCGCACCCCGGCCCGCATGGTCGGCGTCTGGCTCCCGGACGGGGTCGGCGACCGCCGCCCGCAGAACCTCCCGGGCACCTGGGACCAGTACCCGAACTGGAGGCTGCCGATCGCGGACGCGGGGGGCCGCCCGGTCACACTGGAGGAGCTGGCGGCGTCGCCCCGACTGCATGCCCTCATCGAGGTGTTGCGCGAGCCGGCCGGTCCGTCCGGCGGCTGAGGGCGACTCTTACGGCACCCCGGGCGCGCGGCCCCCGGGGGCGTTGGATACTTTTGACACCGTGGACAAGAAGAACGCCCTGCGCGCCGGCGCCCTGGCAGCCGGTACGACGCTCATGATGCTGCTCATGTCGTCCCCCGCCTCCGCGCTCAGCCGCGACGACGGTGACGACCCCGGCCCGGGCCTGAGCGTCATCGAGACGCTGGGCCTCTTCGTCGCGGCCCCCATCGTGCTGTACCTGATCATCCACTTCCTCGTGGTGATCGGCGACAAGTCGCACAAGCAGAAGGACACGACCAGCTCCAACATCGACACCAAGGCGAAGGCCGAGGCCGACGCCAAGGTCTGATCAGGGCGTTGTGGAGGGGCGGTCACCGCCCGGCTGTCCCCTCCGTCCCCGCCAGCAGTTCCCTCAGCAGGCCGGCCAGTTGGCCGGCCTGTTTCTCGTCCAGGCCCGACAGGGCCTCCGTCTGGACGGTCAGCCCCGCCACCGCCGCCTCGTCGATGAGGCGCAGCCCCTCCTCGGTGAGCGTCACCTGAAGGCCCCGCCGGTCGTGCGGATCGGGAGAGCGGCGCAGGAACCCGGCCCGCTCCAGCTTGTCCAGGCGGCCGGTCATCCCGCCCGTGGTCAGCATGAGCGTCTCCGACAGCCGGCGCGGTGAGAGCGTGTAGGGCTCGCCGGAGCGGCGCAGGGTCGCCAGGACGTCGAACTCGCCGCGTGAGATCCCGAACCGGCCGTAGGTGTCCTCCAGGCGGTCCGCCATCGCGCGGGCGAGCCGGGAGACCCGGCCGAAGACCTCCATCGCCCTGGTGTCGAGCTCGGGCCGGACCGTCCCCCACTGGTCGATGATCGCGTCGACGGGGTCCTTGCGCTGCCCGGGGCGTTCTTCGGGGCGTTCGTTCATGGCACGAGTATCGGCCGCCTCTCGGTCACCCGCAAGAAAGTAGCTTGACGGAAAGTTGCTTAGAGCTAAGCTACTTTCTACCGACCTACTTCGAAGGGTGCCACCCATGGCCTCCTCCCGCCCCGCTCTCATCGCTCTCACCGCCCTCGCCCCCGTCTCCTGGGGCACGACCTACGCGGTCACCACCGAGTTCCTCCCGGCCGACCGCCCCCTGTTCACCGGACTGATGCGCGCCCTGCCCGCCGGTCTGCTGCTGCTCGCCCTCGCCCGGGTGCTGCCGCGCGGTGCCTGGTGGTGGAAGGCGGCGGTGCTCGGCGCGCTGAACATCGGCGCCTTCTTCCCGCTGCTGTTCCTCTCGGCGTACCGGCTGCCCGGGGGGATGGCGGCGGTCGTCGGCTCGGCCGGGCCGCTGTTCGTGGCAGGCCTCGCGGCGCTGCTGCTCGGGCAGCGGCCGACGGTGCGCACGCTGCTGACCGGGGCCGTGGCCGCGTTCGGCGTCAGCCTCGTCGTCCTGCGGGCCGCCGGGGCGCTGGACGCGCTCGGCCTGCTGGCGGCCCTCGCCGCCACGGTCTCGATGTCCGCCGGAACCGTCCTCACCCAGCGGTGGGGTCGGCCCGACGGAGTCGGCCCGCTCGCCCTCACCGGCTGGCAGCTGACCGCGGGAGGCCTGCTCATCGCGCCGCTCGCCCTCCTGGTCGAGGGCGCGCCGCCGGCGCTGGACGGCCGTGCGGTGGGCGGCTACCTCTACCTCGCCGTCGCCAACACGGCGGTCGCGTACTGGCTGTGGTTCCGCGGCATCGGCCGCCTCACCGCCACCCAGGTCACCTTCCTCGGCCCGCTCTCCCCGCTGACCGCGGCCGTCGTCGGCTGGGCGGCGCTCGGGCAGGCACTGACGCCGGTGCAGCTGGTCGGCATGGGGCTGGCGTTCGGGGCGACGGTGGCGGGGCAGATCGGGGGGCGGGGACAGGCGGCCCCGCGAACGTTCAGTTTCTCTGGAAAGACTGGAAAGAACGGTCGCGAAGAACCGGCGGACGTGGAAGAACCGGCGGACGTGGAAGAACCGGCGGACGTGGAAGAACCGTCGGACGTGATGGACAGGGCACTGCGACGGTAGATCCGCCCCCGCTCACCGCCCCGCTCACCGCCTCGCTCACCGCCCGGTGAAGGAGAAAAAGCGGAGGGGCGCCCGGCAGACCACCGGGCGCCCCACACGACGGCTGACGACGACTACTGCGCCGCCGCGTCCGCCTGCTGGGCGCGCAGGGCGCGTTCCACGCCCGCGCGGGACTCCGAGACCAGGCGCCTGAGGGCCGCGTTCGGGGCGGCGGCGGTGAGCCAGGCGTCCGTCTTGTCCAGGGTCTCCTGGGAGACCTGGACCGTCGGGTAGAGACCCACGGCGATCTGCTGGGCCATCTCGTGGGAGCGGGACTCCCAGATGTCCTTGACCACCTCGAAGTACCGGTCCGCGTAGGGGGCGAGCACCTCACGCTGGTCGGTCTGGACGAAACCGCCGATGACCGCCTCCTGCACGGCGTTCGGCAGCTTGTCGGAGTCGACGACCGACGCCCACGCCTCCGCCTTGGCCTCCTCGGTCGGGCGGGACGCCCGGGCCGTGGCGGCGTGGCGCTCACCGGCGGCCGTGCGGTCACGGTCGTACTCGCTCGCGATCTCCGCCTCGTCGAACCGGCCGACCGCCGCGAGCCGCTGCACGAACGACCACCGCAGCTCCGTGTCGACGACCAGGCCCTCGATCGTCTGCGAGCCGTCGAGCAGCGCGTCCAGCGTGTCCAGCTGCTCGGGCGTCCGGGCCGTCGCGGCGAACGCGCGCGCCCACGCCAGCTGGTGGTCGCTGCCCGGCGCCGCCGCCCGCAGATGGGCCAGCGTCGCGTCGGTCCAGCGGGCCAGCAGCGCCTCGCGTCCGGCCGGGTCGGCGTACAGGTCGATGGCCAGCTTCACCTGGCGCTGCAGCGACTGCACGACGCCGATGTCCGACTCCTTGCCGATGCCGGACAGCACCAGGGCCAGGTAGTCGCGGGTCGCGAGCTCCGCGTCGCGGGTCATGTCCCAGGCCGACGCCCAGCACAGGGCGCGCGGCAGCGACGACTCGAAGTCGCCGAGGTGCTCCGTGACGACCGCGAGGGACTGCTCGTCCAGGCGGACCTTCGCGTACGACAGGTCGTCGTCGTTGAGCAGGATCACGGCCGGGCGGCGCTTGCCCACCAGCTGCGGTACGGCCGTCAGCTCGCCGTCCACGTCCAGCTCGATGCGCTCCTCGCGGACCAGCTTGCCGCTCTCGTCGTCGAGCTCGTACAGGCCGACGGCGATTCGGTGCGGGCGCAGCGTGGGCTCGCCCTTCGCGCCCGCGGGCAGGGCCGGGGCCTCCTGGCGGATGGCGAAGGACGTGACGAGGCCGTCAGCGCCGGTCTCGATCTCCGGGCGCAGGACGTTGATGCCGGCCGTCTCCAGCCAGGCCTTCGACCACGACTTCAGATCACGCCCCGAGGTCTCCTCCAGGGCGCCCAGCAGGTCGGACAGGCGCGTGTTGCCGAACGCGTGCGCCTTGAAGTACGCCTGCACGCCCCGGAAGAACTCGTCCTCGCCGACGTACGCGACGAGCTGCTTCAGGACGGAAGCCCCCTTCGCGTAGGTGATGCCGTCGAAGTTGACGAGCACGTCGTCCAGGTCGTTGATCTCGGCCATGATCGGGTGCGTCGACGGCAGCTGGTCCTGGCGGTACGCCCACGTCTTCATGGAGTTGGCGAACGTGGTCCACGAGTGCGGCCAGCGCGACTCGGGGTGGGCGGCCTGGCAGGCGATCGACGTGTACGTGGCGAACGACTCGTTCAGCCACAGGTCGTTCCACCACTCCATCGTCACGAGGTCGCCGAACCACATGTGGGCCAGCTCGTGCAGGATGGTCTCCGCGCGCACCTCGTACGCCGCGTCCGTCACCTTCGACCGGAACACGTACTGGTCGCGGATGGTCACCGCGCCCGCGTTCTCCATCGCGCCCGCGTTGAACTCCGGCACGAACAGCTGGTCGTACTTCTTGAACGGGTACGTGTAGTCGAACTTCTCCTGGAACCACTCGAAGCCCTGCCGGGTCACCTCGAAGATGGCGTCCGAGTCGAGGTACTCGGCGAGCGAGGGACGGCAGTAGATGCCGAGCGGGACGGACTGGCCGTCCTTCTCGTACACGCTGTGCACGGAGTGGTACGGGCCGACGATCAGCGCCGTGATGTACGACGAGATGCGCGGCGTCGGCTCGAAGACCCAGACGTTGTCCTGGGGCTCCGGAGTGGGCGAGTTGGAGATGACGGTCCAGCCCTCCGGCGCCTTCACGGTGAACTGGAAGGTCGCCTTGAGGTCCGGCTGCTCGAAGCTCGCGAACACCCGGCGGGCGTCCGGAACCTCGAACTGGGTGTAGAGATAGGCCTGGTCGTCGACCGGGTCGACGAACCGGTGCAGGCCCTCACCGGTGTTGGTGTACGCGCAGTCGGCGACCACCCGGAGGATGTTGCGGCCCTGGAGCAGGCCGGACAGGGCGATCCGGGAGTCCGCGAAGACCTCGGCGGGGTCGAGGGAGTCCCCGTTCAGGGTCACCTCGTGCACGGCCGGGGCGACGAGGTCGATGAACGACTCGGCACCGTTCTCGGCGGTCACATCGAAGCGCACCGTGGTCACGGACCGGTAGGTGCCGCCCTGCTGCGCGCCGGAGAGATCGAGTTCGATCTCGTACGAGTCAACGGCGAGCAGCTGCGCCCGCTGCTGCGCCTCTTCGCGGGTCAGGTTTGTGCCAGGCACGCGGTCATCTCCTCGTTATGGGTGGCTTGCGCCATCTTTCCACGGCAGCTTCGCATCGGGCGACGACCGGGGCGTCTTCGAGGGATACCCCTCTAGCGGCGAGGGTGCGGAGGGCGACGTCCGGAATCCGCCGGTGCCCCGGGCCCGCGCGAGCGAGCCTGAGGAGTATGACGACCTACAGCGCACTGCCCATCACCCCGCGCGCCCTGAAGGACCTCCGCACGACGGACGACGCGGGCCGCCCCACCGTCCCGTTCACCACCGCGGAGGGCGGCTCACCGCTCCGCTGCTGTCTGCGCCACGCCGAACCGGGCGAACGCATCGCCCTGGTCTCGTACGCCCCGCTGCGCCGCTGGGCGTCGGAGCAGCACGTCGACCCGGGCGCCTACGACGAACAGGGCCCGGTCTTCATCCACGCCGAGGAGTGCGCGGGGCCGGACACCGACGCGCTGCCCTTCACCAACAGCCATCGCACGGTCCGCCGCTACTCGGCCGACGGGCGCATCCTGGGCGGCCGGCTGGTCGCCGGGGACCCCGCCGCCTTCGAGGAGGCCGTCACGGAAGCATTCGACGACCCGGCCGTGGCGCTCGTCCACGTCCGGGCCGTCGAGTACGGCTGCTTCTACTACGAGGTGCGCAGGGACTAGGGCCTGTCGTTTGGATCAGGTCGCAGGGAACGGGCGGCACCTAGTCAGCGCCGGTGAGCGGGGTCTGGTGCGTGCAGCTGCAAGGCGGAGGAGGGCGTCGATGCGGAGCATCGGCAACCGACGACAACGCGGCAGATGCGCGTGCCAGACCTCGCGTCTGCGGCGTGATCCAAACGACAGGCCCTAGCCCTTCAGCTCCGCCGCCACCAGCTCCGCGATCTGGATCGCGTTCAGCGCCGCGCCCTTGCGGAGGTTGTCGTTGGAGAGGAAGAGGGCCAGGCCGTTGTCCACCGTCTCGTCGCGGCGGATGCGGCCGACGTAGGAGGGGTCCTGGCCGGCGGCCTGGAGCGGGGTGGGGATGTCGGTGACGACGACGCCCGGGGCGTCCGCCAGCAGCTCCGTCGCCCGCTCGGGGGAGATCGGCCGGGCGAAGCGGGCGTTGACCTGGAGGGAGTGGCCGGAGAAGACCGGGACGCGCACGCAGGTGCCGGAGACCTTCAGCTCGGGGATCTCCAGGATCTTGCGGGACTCGTTGCGGAGCTTCTGCTCCTCGTCGGTCTCGTTCAGACCGTCGTCGACGATGTTGCCCGCGAGCGGCAGCACGTTGAAGGCGATGGGGCGCTTGTAGACGCCCGGCTCGGGGAAGTCGACCGCGTCGCCGTCGTGGGTGAGCTTGTCGGCGTCGGCGACGACCTTCTGCGTCTGGCCGTGCAGCTCGGCCACGCCCGCGAGACCGGAGCCCGAGACCGCCTGGTACGTGGCGACGACCAGGGCCTCAAGGCCCGCCTCGGCGTGCAGCGGACGCAGGACCGGCATCGCGGCCATCGTCGTGCAGTTCGGGTTGGCGATGATGCCCTTGGGGCGGTCCTTGATCGCGTGCGGGTTCACCTCGGAGACGACCAGGGGCACCTCCGGGTGCTTGCGCCACGCGGAGGAGTTGTCGATCACGACGGCGCCCTGGGAGGCGACCTTTTCGGCCAGCGCCTTGGACGTGGCACCGCCCGCGGAGAAGAGCACGATGTCCAGGCCGGTGTAGTCGGCGGTCGCCGCGTCCTCCACCGTCACGCCGTCCAGCTCGGAGCCCGCCGAGCGGGCCGAGGCGAACAGGCGCAGCTCGGTGACCGGGAAGTTCCGCTCCTTGAGGATCCTGCGCATGACCGTGCCCACCTGTCCGGTGGCTCCGACGATTCCGACCCTCACGGTGACTCCCTCTCGTGCGTCTCTTCACATGCTCGTTGCTTGGCCGAGGCTTTTCCATCATGCGGCCGACCACGGCCCACCTGTCCACTTCTTTCCCCGGTCTGCCCGAAGAGTGGGACGACGTGTCCCACCCTTCGGTTGCGGACCTGCGGTGCCAGCCGCTCTGAGCTGGAGAAATTGGCTCGACAGGGGTCGTGCGCCGCAAGCTCACCTGCCCCTCCCTCCCTCCGCCACACGGGAGTGTGACGTATACCTCTGTCGTCCTGTCCGGAAATCCTTCCGAGGACGACCGAACGTTCCGGGCCGGGCCGGCGTCGTAGGAGAAACACGCGAGGGGGGTGGCTTGTGCTGCTGCGCGGAAGAGCCCGGCGCGGCCGGGAGACGCACGCCGGCGACGATCCGCAGAGCGGGGCCGATCCGCTGGACGCGGCACAGGAGCGCCGGGTGCGGGCGGTGCTCGCGCTGGGCGGGGTGCCGCAGGCGGACCTGCCGGACGGGGTGCAGCAGGTCCGCCTGCGGTTGCTGGAGCGGGCCGCGAGCGGCCGGGAGGCGCCGCGGGACGTCTCGGCGTGGGCGGCGGTCGTCGCCTCCAACCTGGCCATGGACTGGCACCGGGCCAAGCGCCGCCAGGAGCGGCTCGGGGAGCGGCTGGCCGCCCTGCGCCAGCCGGCGCATCCCTCGGGGGAGGACACCAGCGTCCTGTCGGTCGCCGTCGCGCAGGGCCTGGAGGAGCTGCCCGACGCCCAGCGCCAGGTCGTCGTCCTGCGCTTCTACGCCGATCTGCCGGTGCGGTCCATCGCCGAGCAGCTCGGCGTCCCGGAGGGCACGGTCAAGAGCAGGCTGCACACGGCGGTACGGGCCCTGCGCGCCCGCCTGCACGAGGACGAGGTGGTGTGACGTGACCGCCCGGAACGAGAACAACGAGAACGATGCCGCCCGGCGTGATCGCAGTGACGGCGTTGACGGCAGTGACGTTCGTGCCGGTGGCGAGTACGACGGCATGGACGCGCTGATGGCGGCGATCCTCGGCGACCCGGTGCCGGAGGGCGCCCGGCAGGACGCCGGTTACATGGCGGCCCACCGAACGGCCGTGGCCGATGTCGCCCTGCTGCGGGAGCAGCTCACCCTGATGGGGGACACGCTGGCGCACGGCGACGGGGCCCGGCTGGAGGCCGGTGCCAGGACCGAGGCCGGAGCGCGGGCTCCGGCGAATGCGGCGGACCCGGCGGATCCGGCGGGGCGAATCCCGGCGGCAGGGCCGGCAGCGGGCCCGCGGGCTGCCGCGCCCGCCGCCGGGCCAGGGGCGGCCGCCGACCCATCGGTGAGGGTGCTGCCGACGCAGGGCCGGGGGGACGGGCCGCAGCCTGGGCCGGGGGCTGATGTTTGTTCGCAGCCCCGGCAGGAGGCCGGTGTCCGTTCTCTGGCCGCGCGGCGCAACCGTCCCCGGCCCCTCTCCCTGGCCCTGCGCGGGCTCGCCGCCGCCGCGGCTGCCACTGTCGTCGTGGGCATGGGGTGGCTCGTCGTGCAGGCCGGGGGCGGGGCTGGGGACGACTCGGCCGGGAGTTCGGCCGCTGATACCGCGGCGAGTCCGCAGCACGGCAGCGAAGACGCCAAGCTCGGCCACGCCGGCTATCTCGCCTGCGCCCGGCTCGTCGTCGAGGGCACCGTCGCCGAGGTCGAACCGGTCCCCGGCACCGGGCAGGACCGCGTCACCCTCGAAGTGGAGCGCTCCTACAAGCCCGCCGAGAGCGAGGAGCAGGTCGTCTTCCCCATGGCCGAGGACATCGACCCCCGGCTGCGGCCGGGCGCCCACGTTCTCGTCGGGATCTCGCGCGGGCAGGCCGAACCGGACCTGTGGAGCATCGGGGAGAAGGAGATCGCCCGCGAACGGGCCTGGATCACCGCCGCCCTGCCCGAGTCGCGCACGATCCCCTGCCCGTAGAGGCACATGCCCCTGCCCGTAGAGGCGCATGAAGAAGGGCGGGCGCCCGCACGGACGCCCGCCCACAGAGACTGTCGGCCGGAGCTACGGCACAACCTTCTCGATCTTCACACTGCCCAGGCCCGCGACCGTGCCGCGCGCGTTGACCAGCTGGACCTGCCCGAAGAACTCACGCCCCTCGGGAGCGGCCGCCGCGGCGGTGACGTTGCCCGAGACCGTGGCCGACGCGCCCGTGCCGAGCTTCACCGGCGCCGAGCCGTCGACGCCGACGCTGCCGAGGGACGGGGAGAAGAACACGTCCTGGTAGTCGTAAGCGGTGGTGCCGGCCGGCACCGAGTAGCCGACGACCTCGACGGTGTACTTCCCGGCGGCCGGCGAGGGCACGGAGACCGACTCCTCCGAGTCGCCGTCCGCGGAGCTGCCGACCTGCGTGCCGGCGGCGTTGTAGACCACGAGGTCCAGGTCGGCGGCCGCGTCCGAGACACCGCCGATGGCGACGTCCAGGGACTTCGCGCCCGCGGGCACCTCGACCGTGGTGGTCTGCGTCTCACCCTGCTTGATCGACGGGCGGGTCGTCTTCGCCGAGCCGAGCGGGCCGCCCACCAGCTTGCCGTCGAGCGCGGCGAAGCCGTTCGTCACCTTCCAGGAGGCGGCGGCCGGGGTGCCGACCTTCGCCTCGGGCACGGTCACGGTCTCCGGGTCGAAGGCCGCGCCGAGCACGGCGACGTCCAGCTTGTACGTGTTGTCGAGCAGCGGCGAGGTACGGCGCGACTCGACCTCGATCTCCCACACGCCCGGCTGCGGGTTCGCGTACGAACGCAGGTCGGGGCGGCAGGTGTTGGCCGGGTTGGCGTAGTTCGGGTAGCAGTTGACCGTCGACGTCGGGTCGGACGGGACGCCGTACGGGTGGATGGAGATGAACCGGGTCTGGCTCTTGTCCTTCAGCCCGCTCATCGCGACCTCGAGCGTCTTCGCGCCCTCGGGCACGGTGACGTAGTAGTGCTTCGAGCTGTTGCGCTGCACCGAGTCGGAGGCGGAGAAGGTGTACTTCAGGGGCTCGGCGACGACGACCGTGTTCAGGACCTGCCGGTCGATGCCCTCGGTCTTCGGGTCGTCGACCTCGAGGATCGCGCTCTTGATACCGGCGGACTTCGGCGCGGCCTGGACCTTGACGGTCACCGGCTGGTTCAGCGGCAGCTTGACCTCGTCGGAGCCGACGATGCGGAAGGTGCCGGCCGCGTTGTTCTCGAAGTGCAGCTCGTGCCGGATCGCCTTGTCGGCGCCGGACGTACGGGTGACGGTGACCTCGTAGGTCTTCTTCTGACCGGCCTTCAGGCCGCCCTCACGGTCGTAGAGGCCCGTGCCGAAGCCCGGGGTCTTCAGGAACTGGTCGATCGCGGTGTCGACCGGCGCCTTGACCGTGTAGGAGTGCGAGGTGGCGTCGTCGCGGATCGAGTCCCAGGCGTCCTCGATGTTCATGAGGCCCGCGCCCTCCTCGTACGCCTGCACACCCTTGATGTGGTCGGCGGTCGAGGTGAGGGCCGTGCGCAGGGTCGCCGGCGTGAGGTCGATCTTCTTCTGCTTCGCGGCCGACAGCAGCAGCGCGGCGGCGCCGGCGGCCTGCGGGGAGGCCATCGAGGTGCCCTGGAGCATGCCGTAGCCGGCCGGCAGGGTGTAGCCGGCCTCGGCGACCGGGGCGCCCGGCATCCAGGTCTGGATGGTGTTGATCGCGGCACCCGGGGCGACCAGGGTCGGGGTGAAGCCGCCGTCCTCACGCGGGCCGCGCGAGGAGAACGGCATCAGCGCGTACTCCTTCTCCACGACCGAGCCGTAGTTGGCGGCCCAGGTCTCCTTGGAGACGGACGCGCCGACCGAGATGACCTTCTCGGCCAGGGCCGGGTCGCCGATGGTGTTGGTGCCGGGGCCGGAGTTGCCCGCGGAGATCACCAGCTGGACGCCGTACTCGTCGATCAGGCGCGTGTACAGCTCGGCGCGCGCGTTGTTGCCGTCGTTCAGCGCCGGCAGGCCGCCGATGGACATGTTGACGATGTCGACGCCGCGCTTGGTGACGAGGTCGATCATGCCCTCGGTGAGCGCGACGTTGGTGCAGCCGCCGGACCAGGTGCAGGCGCGCGAGGAGACCAGCTTGGCGCCCGGAGCGGCGCCGTCCATCTTGCCGCCGAACAGGCCGTTGGCGGCGGTGATGCCGGCGACGTGCGTGCCGTGCTCGGACTCGATGACGCCGATGTTGACGAAGTCGGCTTTCGCGCCCGAGGCGTTGACGACGACGTCCTTGCGGATCTCGACGACGAACGGCTGCCGCTCGGCGATGTCGGTGGCAGGGTCGTCGGTGCCGAAGTACCCGATCTGGAAGCCGTCCTTGTACGGCTTCATCGCGGTGTCGTCACCGAAGTCGTTGTTGTTGTTCAGGTCGACGCGGACCGTGCCGGACGCCGCGTCGTACAGCACGCCCCAGGCGTCGGTGGTGTCGCCGTCCCGGTTGGCGTCGCCCGCCGCGTCGCCGCCGGTGGTGTACGACTCAAGGAAGGTGCTGACCTTGTAGGAGCCCGCCGGGGCTGTCCAGGTCTTCCCGCCGTAGGTGAAGGTGGGCCCGGACACGGAGGTGGTCATCGGGCGCCAGGTGCGGTCGCCGTCGACGACCGGGTCGGTCGCGGTCACCCAGTCGACGATCTTCCGCTCGCCGGTGGTGGTCTTCTGCAGCGCCGGGTGGCCGAGGTCCACCCCGGAGTCCAGGATGCCGATGGTGATGCCGCGGCCGTCCGCCTTCGGGTTGTCCTCGACGAAGTCGACCGCGCCCGTCTCGAAGGACGGGTTGTACGGGTTCTCCGCCGGAGTCTTCTTCCCGGGGGCCGGGTAGGTGCCGGTGGCCTTGGCGCCCTTGGCGGCGTCCGCGCTCGGCGTCGGGTCGTCCAGCGGGATCTCCTTGCGCAGGTCGATGCCGTGCACGGAGGAGAGCTTGGCGGCGGCGGCGATGGCCGCGTCCGCCCGGGACGTCGGGACGGTGGCGCGGACATAGCCCAGCTTGTCGTCGGCCCGGCCCACCGTGCCGCCCTCGACCGCGTCCAGCTGCCCGGCGACCTGCTCGGTCTTCCCGGGCGCGGTGGCGATCATCATGGTGACGGTCTTGTCGCCGTCGGCCTTGGCCTCCGCGAGGAGGTCCGCGTCCTCCGAACCGAGCTTGGCGGGCGCGGACTTGACGTCCGGGTCGGCGGGGGCGGAGGCGCCCGGACCGTCGGCGGCGAAGGCCAGGGGGATCGGCCCGGCCGCGGAGAGCGCGGCGACGAGACCGGCGGCCACGGCTATCCGCGCCACACGTCTCGGGCCCGATATCGGGTCTCGCTGGGGGGTGAGGGTCATCGGCATCCCTTGTTGGTAAAGGAACGAGCGGGAACGACCAGGACCGATCGGCCCTGGTCGCAACGGTCCGAACGCGAGGCCGGACGATCGCACAGCTTTGCGTAAGGGCACGCTCTTTGGGGACTGTTGACCGAAACGAGATGGATGTATGGGGAAAACCCGCGATGCGTTTTGCGGGCATGAGTCCTGAAGACGGTGAAATCGGTTAACGTCCCGGAGTGCGAGAGAAGTTGAGGGTGGCGGCCTACGCCGTATGCGTCCGTGACGGACAGATCCTGCTCGCCCGCTCACCCGCCCAGGACGGCACCCCCGAGT
Organism: Streptomyces sp. NPDC055506; assembly: GCF_053643595.1. Classification (NCBI taxonomy): domain Bacteria; kingdom Bacillati; phylum Actinomycetota; class Actinomycetes; order Kitasatosporales; family Streptomycetaceae; genus Streptomyces; species Streptomyces sp. NPDC055506. Next base: position 22,396 of record NZ_JBSHKH010000024.1, read on the forward strand.
GGGTCGTGCCGGGCGGCGGCATGGAGCACGGCGAGGATCCCTACGACACCGTGCGACGGGAGGTGGAGGAGGAGACCGGGTACCGGATAGAAGTGACCGGGCTGCTCGGCGTGGACTCCTCCCACCGCGTCTTCCGCGACGGCTTCGGACGCTCCGTCGACCATCACAGCGTTCGGTTCGTCTACGAGGGCCGTATCACCGGCGGCGAACTGCGCAACGAGGTGGGCGGCTCCACCGACCTCGCCGCCTGGCAGCACCTGGACGCGGTGCCCGGCCTGGTCCGCATCGGGCTGGTCGACACGGCGTTGCGGCTGTGGCGCGAGCGCCCGGCCGGCGGACGGCTCAACGGCGTTCCGGAATAGGTCGGGAATGAGTCCGGAATAGGTGCAGTACCCCGGAAGATGAACGGCGAGTGACCGACTCCGGGCCGTTCCCGGAGCGGTCGTCGACGCGGAGGGTGGGCCAAGATCCACGTACGGTGATCGGCGCTGCCCGTTGCCGTCGCGTTTACGTACAGGTCATTCCCGGTGCCAACGATCCAGTGTGAGCGGGGTGTTCGAATGACGAACGCCCCGCGACCACTGCCGACGCGTTCGTACTCGGGGAGAGAAGCGCATGTCGCGCACACGCTCAGTCGCAGGATCCGGCCAGGGCATCCACCGTCGTTCCGTCCTCGCCGCCGGCGGCGCGGTCGCCCTCTCCGCGGGCGTCGGCTACGCCCTGCGGCCCAGCGACAGCCAGGCCGCCACGGCCAAGGAGACGACCGAGGCAGTAGCGGCCTCCTCGCGCCAGGCGCCGGCCGCCCCGCTGGCCCCCTACACCAAGGGCACGACCCTCGCCTCCGTCGCCACCCCGCGCGGCAGCTCCGGCTACCGGCGCCTGGGCGACGGAGCCGGCTGGCAGCGGGTCGTGCGCTCCGACCTGGCCGCGCCCAAGTCCGGCCGCGCCGGGCGCCGTACCGCGCTCGCGGCGTTCGTGCAGCTCACCGACCTGCACATCATCGACGCCCAGCACCCGCTGCGCCTGGAGTACCTCCGCTCGGCCGACATCCACGCCTGGCGGCCGCACGAGGCGCTGACCGTGCAGGGCGCCATCGCGCTGGTGGAGCGGATCAACGCGCTCCGCGGCGCTCCCGTCACCGGTGCCCCGCTGCACTTCGCCATGACCACCGGCGACAACACGGACAACAACTGCAAGTCCGAGCTGGACTGGTTCCTGAAGATCATGAGCGGCGGGCGCATCACGCCCAACACCGGGGACCCGCGCCAGTACGAGGGCGTCCAGAACAGCGGCCTCAAGCAGTACTGGCAGCCCGACGCCGCGGTCCGCGACAGCGACAAGCAGGCCGGCTTCCCGCAGCTCGACGGCTTCCTGAAGGCCGCCGTCCGGGAGGTCCGCAGCCCCGGCCTCAACCTGCCCTGGTACTCCACGGTCGGCAACCACGACTCCCTGCCGATGGGCTGCTACGCCTCGCACGGCGACCCCTACCTCACTGAACTCGCCGTCGGCGGCAAGAAGCTGATGAACGTGTCCGCGGCGGAGGCGCGGCAGCTCCAGGCGCAGATCAAGAAGGCCCGGGACCCCAAGGGCGTCCGCTACCACGACTTCCTCAAGTCCCACGCCCGCTCCATGCGCTCGGTCACCCCGGACGAGAGCCGCGCCCCCTTCACCACCGCCGAGTACCTCCAGGCGCACCTGAACCCGGCCCACCGCGGTGTCGGCCCGGCCGGTCACGGCTACTCCTCCGCCAACCTGGACACGGGCACCCAGTACTACGCCTTCCGCGTCTCCGACGACGTCATCGGCATCAGCCTGGACACCACCGACGCGGGCGGCCACTACGAGGGCTCCCTCGGCACGGCCCAGATGAAGTGGCTCGAGAAGACCCTGCGGGAGAACAAGGACTCCCACGCGGTGATCTTCAGCCACCACACCAGCAAGACGATGACGAACCTCCGCAACGACCCGTCCCGGCCGGGCGAGCGCCGGCACAGCGGCCAGGAGGTCCTCGCCCTCCTCGGCGGCCACCGCAACGTGCTCGCGTGGGTGAACGGCCACATCCACAAGAACGTCATCACCCCGCACTCGATGTCCGGCGGCGGCACCTTCTGGGAGATCTCCACCGCCTCCCACGTCGACTTCCCCCAGCTGGCCCGGGTCATCGAGCTGACCGACAACAAGGACGGCACGATCTCGCTGTTCACCACGCTGGTGGAGTCCTCGGCCCCGCACCGCACGGACTTCTCCGACCTCTCCCAGACCGGCCTGGCCGCCCTCTACCGCGAGCTGTCCCTCAACGCCCCCGGCGCGAACCCCAACCTCGGCGGCGACCCGGAGGACCGCAACACCGAGCTGGTGCTGAAGAAGGGCTGATTCCGGCTCAACTGTCCGGGTCCTGGTCAACCCGGGCCGTGGGGCTGAGGTCCCACCCCCTGACAGAGCTCGATGTGACAGAGCTCGATGTGACAGGGGGAAACGGGGACATGAGGAAAGACCTGCGTACGACTCTGACGGCGGCTACGGCCGTGGCTCTGACGGCGGCCCTGGCCGCACCGGCGCTGGCCGCTCCGTCCAACGGCGGTCACGAGGCGACCCGGCAGGCGGTACGGGCCGCGGTGGCCGACGGAGTCCCGGGCGTGACCGTGACCGTGCGGCGGGGGCACGGTACCTGGGCGGCCACGGCCGGCGTCGGCGACCTCAAGACGGGCAAGCCGCGTTCGACGGCGGACCACTACCGAGTCGGCAGCGTCACGAAGACGTTCGTCGCGACCGTCGTCCTGCAACTGGAGGCGGAGGGACTGCTGTCGCTGGACGACACGGTGGAGGAGTGGCTGCCGGGCGTGGTCCGGGGCAACGGCCACGACGGCCGGCGGATCACGCTGCGCCAGCTCCTCAACCACTCCAGCGGCATCTTCGACTACCTGCGCGACACCGGCTTCCAGCAGAAGTACATGACCCCGGACGGCTTCATGAAGCACCGCTTCGACAAGGCGTCCCCCGAGGAGGCGATCGCCATCGCCATGGCGAACAAGCCGCACTTCGATGAGCCGGGCACGTCCTTCGCGTACTCCAACACCAACTACGTCCTGGCCGCACGGGTGATCGAGAAGGCCACCGGCAGCGACGACTACGCCGACGAGATCGAACGCCGGATCATCGCCCCGCTGAAGCTGTCCTCCACATCGGTCCCCACCCGGGTCACCCTGCCCCGGCCCAGCAGCCGCACCTACTCCAAGCTGGCCAAGACGGACACGGGCCCGACGTACGACGTCACGGAGCTGAACCCGCGTCTGGCCTACGGCTCCGGCCAGATGGTCTCCAGCTCGGCCGACCTGACCCGCTTCTACTCGGCCCTGCTCCGGGGCGAGCTGCTCCCGCCCGAGCAGCTGGAGGAGATGAAGACCACGGTCCCCTCCAGCCGCGAGACCAGCCGCTACGGTCTGGGGCTCGTCGACCGCAAGCTCGGCTGCGGCGTCCACGTCTGGGGCCACGACGGCGGCATCTTCGGCTCGAACTCGGACGCGGTGACGACCGAGGACGGCCGGCACTCCCTCGCCGTCAACTTCAACGGGGACTGGTCGGGAAGTACCGACGCGATCATCGAGGCGGAGTTCTGCGGTAAGTAGCCCGTCGCTACGACATCTCTTCCCGGTTCTCTTCCCGGCCGACGTGGGTGAGGAACGCCGTCCACGCGGCCGGGGGGAGGAGCAGGGCGGGGCCGGTGGGGGTTTTGGAGTCGCGGATGGCTATGGAGGGGGTGAGGTGGGCTGCTTCGAGGCAGTTCTGGCCGGGGTCGCTGTACGAGGACTTGAACCAGGCCTCGCCGGAGGCGAGTTCGGTTGCGATGGGGTGAGTGGTCATGGGCCTACAGCTCTCGTTCTAGTCGGTGCAGGAAGTCGGGCGTGTCCTCGGGCGGCAGCGCCGATGCTGTCATGGCGTCGAACCGTCGGTGAAAACGGTCGACTTCACGTGGCTTGTCCGCAGTGGACACGGAACCCCACGCGCTCTCGGTCTGCACACGGGGCGGCAGTTCGTCCCCGAAGTCGAGGATGGCGAAGTCGTTGGTCGAGCGATAGCTCCGGCGGAAGGGCAGCACCTGAATCGTGAGGTGATCCCAGCCGGACAGCTTCTCGATCTTCGCGTACTGCTCACGCATCACCTCTGTGCCTCCCACCGGATACCGCAGCGCGGCCTCGCCGAGGATGACGTGCAGCTTGACCGGGTTCTCGCGGGTGAGCACCTGCTGTCGTTTCATCCTCAGCTCCACACTGCTACGGATGAACTCCGACGTGTATTCCTCGACCGGCTTGTGCAACTCGTGGGTCGCGAGGGCGTACGCCTCGGTCTGCAGCAGGCCGTAGACCACTGTCGGGTGATAGGCCTTCATGGCACGTGCCTCGGGCTCCAGCCCAACGAACCCCGGCATGCCCGCAGGCATGAGCCCTCGGTACTGCGTGAGCCAGTCCTGCTGGTTGGACTCCTTGTTGAGGCTGATCAGCGACTCGACGACCTCCTCATCGGTGACGCCGTACTTGTCCAGCAGCTTGCGCAGATCGCCGACGTTGCGGAAGTTCAGTGAGCCCGACTCGATCCGTTGCAACGAGGCCTCGGAGATCCGCAGTCCGACGACCGCCTGCCTGCGGGTGAACCCGCCGCCTCGGTCGCCCAGACCACAGTTCTCCCGCAACTGACGTAGCTGCAAGCCGAGTTCCAGCCGCTGCGCTGTGCGCCCGCGTTTGGCCGCCATGTGCACCGCCCCTACGATCCAACACGTTGTGCTCGTATCCGTGTGCAGAGTGTGACACCCCCTGCTGGTCCCGCGCAGCCCGTTGTGCAGAACTGGGCATAGTCCATTTTTCTGCCGCCTGATTAATCAGCTGCGTTTCGATTGAAGTCGAAAGGTGAGGCCCGACACCGTAAAGGGGCAGCTCAAGCGAAAGGGACCCCATGCCCAACCCCCACACCCCTGCCCTCCTCACCCACGACTGGTCCATGGGCTACCCCATGACCCTCCGCAGCGTCCGGCTGGCCCGGCTGCACGCACGGAGACGGCTGACGATGTGGAACTGGACCGGAGACCTCGACGACGCCGTGCTCGTCACGTCGGAGCTCGTCGCGAACGCGGTGCTGCACGGCAGGGTGGTGGGACACGAGCTGTGGGTGCGGCTGGCCGTGCTGGAGGACGGCCGGCTGTCCGTCGAGGTCTCGGACCCGGTACGGGCGTTTCCGGAGGTCAGGGAGTGGGCGGGAGGAGAGACCGGCCGGGGTCTGGTCGTGGTGTCCCGCATCGCCGAGGAACTGGACTGGTTCCTGCGCGAGGAGGTAGGCAAGACGGTGCGGGCACGCCTAGCGGCCGGTACGTGACACAACTGTCGGCGGGTGGCCGAGCCCTGTGTGCGGTCATCGGCTCGTTGGCTTGCCGGACGGCGTGGGCGTACGCGCCCGCTCCCCGCAAGCACGCCGGGTGGGCTCAGCGGCTGTCGCGGGGTGGGTGGTGCGGGATCTGGCGTGATTGGAGTGTCTGGGCGCTCTCGAGGAGCATCACCCCAGGCGGGCCGAGTCCGTGGTGGCCGATGTGCTCCGATCGCTCGGTGTGAGGTATCCGGCTGGTGAGACGGCCGCTCACGTTTCGAGAAGTGGGCCGGACCCTCCATACCGCGGCTGCCTGGCTCCGAACCCCTAGTGAGGCAGAGCACGCGACAGTCGGCAGTCGAGGGGGTCTCCATGACGGGACAGCAGCTCCAGGAGGCGGTCAAGGGCCTCGTGGAGGAAGCCCGGCCCAGCGCGGCGCCGCCGGATCCAGCGACCTCCGCTGCCGCGGAGCGGTTCGCCGCGCTGCTGGCGGAGGTCGCGCACCTGGACGAGGTACGGGTCGACAGCGACTTCTTCGAGGATGTCGGTGCCGACTCCCTGGTGATGGCGCACTTCTGCGCGCGGGTGAGGAACCGGCCGGACCTGCCGGCGGTGTCGATGCGCGATGTCTACCGGCATCCGACCGCCGGCGGCCTCGCGGCCGCACTGGTCGACGGCACCCCGCCGCCACAACCCGGAGCCGAGGCGCCCAGCCCATCGGGACTGCCCAGGGCGCCGGTACCCGCCCCGGCACCGGCGCCGCCCACGGGCCGCCCGCACCGCGTGCTCTGCGGGGCACTCCAGCTTCTGGCCTTCCTCGGCTACGCCTTCCTCCTCGCGGCCGTCGCCGCCCGAGGCTATGAATGGATCTCCGCGCAAACGCACCTGCTCGACGCCTATCTGCGCAGCGTCGTCTTCGGCGTCGCGCTGTTCGTCGTGCTCTGCGCCCTGCCCGTGATCGCCAAATGGGTGCTGATCGGCCGGTTCACACCACGGCGGTTCCGTGTCTGGAGCCTCGCCTACTTCCGGTTCTGGCTGGTCAAGACGTTGATCCGGTCGAGCCCGCTGGTCCTGTTCGCGGGATCGCCGCTCTACCCGCTCTACCTGAGGGCACTCGGCGCGCGGATCGGCAGGGGGGTGACGATGCTGTCGCGCAGCGCTCCCGTCTGCACCGACCTGCTCACCGTCGGTGACGGCGCGCTCGTCCGCAAGGACGCGCTGCTCAGCGGCTACCACGCGGTCGACGGTGTGATCGAGACAGGGCCGGTCACCCTGGGCCGGGGCGCGGTCGTCGGTGAGGTGACGGTGCTGGACATCGGGACCCGGCTCGGCGACGGATCCCGGCTCGGGCACGCGTCCTCCCTGCAGACGGGCCAGACCGTCCCCGACGGCGAGCACTGGCACGGCTCTCCGGCCCAGCCGGCGGACGGCGCCTTCCCGGAGGTGGAGCCCGCCCGGTGCGGCACCGTACGGCGAGCGGTGCACGGCTCCCTGATGCTGCTCACGGCGCTGCTGGTGTATCTGCCGCTCGCGGTGGGCTGCCTGGACGTGCTGCTTTCCCGGATGCTGGAGGGATCCGCCGTACTGAAGGGCGGGGCGACGGTGCTCTACGTCGACCTGCTGGTCGTCACGGTCGTCCTCTTCTTCGGCGGGCTGCTCGCCGCTCTGGTGGTCCTGGCCACCGTCCCCCGGCTGCTGGGCAGGTTCGTCCCGCCCGGCCGGACGTACCCGCTCTTCGGCTTCCGCCACACCGTGCACCGGACGATCGTCCTGATGACGAACAGGAAGTCCCTGACCCGTCTGTTCGGCGACAGCAGCGCCATCGTGCACTACCTGCGCTGGATCGGCTATCGGCTCTCTCCGGTGGAGCAGACCGGCTCGAACTTCGGCACGGGGGTCAAGCACGAGAGCCCCTTCCTGAGCAGGATCGGCACCGGGACCATGGTCGCGGACGGGCTGTCCCTGATGAACGCCGAGTACTCCAGCACCTCCTTCCGGCTGTCGCAGACCGCGATCGGGGCGCACAACTTCCTCGGAAACCGCATCGCCTACCCGGTCGGCGGCCGGACCGGCGACAACTGCCTGCTCGGTACCAAGGTGGCGGTCCCCGTCAGCGGGCCGCTCCGGCACGACGTGGGACTTCTCGGCTCGCCCTGCTTCGAGATCCCGCGGTCGGTGGCGCGGGACAGCACCTTCGACGACCTCAAGGACGGGAACGGTTTCGGCCGCCGCCTCGTGGCCAAGAACCGGCACAACGCCGTCACCATGGCATGGCACCTGCTCACGACATGGCTGTTCTTCTTCTGCGTCGTCCTGCTCTTCGCGCTCGCCGCGAGCCGGTATCCGGTGTGGGGCACGGCGGTCCTGGCACTCGCCAACGCCGTCGTGCTGCCGTTCACCCTGCTGTACTTCATCCTCCTCGAACGGGCCGTCACGGCCGTGCGCCCGCCGGAGCCGCTGTTCTGCTCGATCTACGACCGCCGCTTCTGGCGTCGTGAGCGGTACTGGAAGGTTCCCTCCGAGACCTATCTGCACATCCTCGACGGCACACCGTTCAAGAGCGTCGTATGGCGCCTGCTCGGCGTCCGGATCGGGGCGCGGGTCTTCGACGACGGCTGTGCTGTGACGGAGCGCCCCATGGCCGCCATCGGGGACGACTGCACGCTCAACGCGGGCAGTGTCCTGCAGTGCCACTCGCAGGAGGACGGCACGTTCAAGTCGGACCGCAGCGCGGTCGGCGCCGGCTGCACCCTCGGCGTCGGAGCGTTCGTGCACTACGGCGTGACGATCGGGGACGGCGCCGTGCTGGCGGCGGACGCCTTCCTCATGAAGGGCGAGACGGTCCCCGAACGCACTCGCTGGGCGGGAAACCCGGCCCGCCCGGACCTCGACGAAAGGGACAGGGGAGGTGCGCGGTGATGGCAGCGACAGCGGCCGAGGCCCGCGTCCCCGCAAGCGGAAGCAGCGCCGAAGGCGGCTTTACGGCCGTGCCCCGGTGGGCGAAGGAGCCGATGCCGGGGATCGGGGAGCACATCAGCCGTGTCCCCGGCGAGGTGACGGCGGCCCTGCGGGCGCGGGCCCGTGAACTCGGCGTGCCGCTCACGGCGATCCTCCTCGCCGCCCACGCGAAGGTGCTCGCCCTGCTCTCCGGCGACCCCGAGGTGCGCAGCGGCTACCTGGTCCCGGGCCGGACCACGCCGCTGCCCTTCGAGATGGTGGTCGGGCCCGGCACCTGGCGCCGACTGGTGCTGGACGCCCGGCGGGCCGAGGCGGCGGCGCCGTCGACCGGCACCGGCTCGCCGTCCCTCTCCGGCGGCCCCGAAGCGGTGTTCGCCGGGCACGAGGCCGACGTCCCGATGGACCGCGGGGTGCTGCTCGGCATCTCGGCGGGCGAGGAGCGCGGCCGGCTCGTGCTGCGTCTGCGGCACCGGACGGACCTGCTGGACGCGGACTGTGCCGCCCGGATCGCGGGGTACCACCGTGCCGCGCTGGAGGCGATCGCCGCCGACCCCGACGCCCGCCACGACCGGGGCAGCCTGCTGTCCGCGGACGAACTCCGGTTCCAGCTCGACGGGCTGGCGGCGGGACCGCGCCGTGCGCTGCCGGACCGCCGGTTCCACGAACTGTTCGAGGAACGGGTGCGCCGGCATCCGGACGCCGTCGCCGTGGTCCACCAGGGCAGCGGCCTGACGTACGCGGACCTCAACACCCGGGCCAACCGGGTGGCCCGGGCCCTGCTGGCCGAAGGGCTCGGCCCCGAGGACACGGTCGCCGTGGTGACCGAGCGCGACCTCCACTGGGCGGCCGGCGTACTCGGCGTCCTCAAGGCCGGCGGCGTGTACCTGCCCGTCGACCCGCATCACCCGCCCGGCCGCATCAGCGCGATGCTCACCCGCGCCGACTGCTCGTACGTCCTCACCGCACCGGGCAGCACCACCCGGCTGGACCGGGCGCTCGCGACACTGCCCGGAACCCGGCGGCTGCTCGTCCCGGACCTCACCGAACGGGCCGCCGACGGAACGGATCTCCGCCTGGACATACCGGCGGACCGGCTCGCGTACGTCTTCTTCACCTCCGGCTCCACCGGAGAGCCGAAGGGCGCGCTGTGCGAGCACGCCGGTCTGCTCAACCATCTGTACGCCAAGATCCACGATCTGGGCATCGGCGAGGGCACCGTGGTGGCGCAGACGGCCTCGCAGAGCTTCGACATCTCGCTGTGGCAGTTGCTCGCCGGGCTGCTGACCGGCGGGCGGACCCTGCTGGTCGAGCAGGACGCCGTCCTCGACGCGGACCGGTTCCTGGACCGGATCGCGGAGGGACGCGTCAACGTCCTGCAAGTGGTGCCGTCCTACCTCGACGTCATCCTGACCGCGCTGGAACGCGCCCCCCGGGACCTGCCGGACCTGCGCTGCGTGTCCGTCACCGGCGAGGCGCTGCGCGGGGAGCTGGTCCACCGGTGGTTCACCACCGGGCCCGCCGTGCGCCTGATCAACGCCTACGGGCTGACCGAGACGTCCGACGACACCCACCACGAGGTGATGGACCGGGCGCCCGCCACCGACCGGATCCCGATCGGGCGGCCCATCGCCAACGTGCGCCAGTACGTCGTCGACGAGAACCTGCTTCCGGTGCCGCTCGGCGCGCCCGGCGCCATCGTCTTCTCCGGGGTGTGCGTCGGACGCGGCTACGTCAACGACGCCGAACGCACCCGGCTCGCATACCAGGCCGACCCCCATCGCCCGGGCGAACGGCTCTACCGGGGAGGCGACTTCGGCCGCTGGCGGCCCGACGGGAAACTGGAGTTCCTCGGCCGCCGGGACGCGCAGGTCAAGATCCGGGGGTTCCGGGTCGAGATCGGCGAGGTCGAGAACACGCTGCTGCGCGTGCCCGGCGTCACGGACTGCGCGGTCGTGGTGACCGGGGCGGAGGGACACGGCCGCCAACTGGCCGCCTTCTGCGCGGGCGACGGCGCGGTGACCGCCGAGGACCTGCGCGAGCGGCTCGCGGACCTGCTCCCCGCGTACATGGTCCCGGCGACCTTCCACCGGCTGGACCGCCTGCCGCTCACCGCCAACGGCAAGACCGACCGCAAGGCGCTCACAGCACTCGCCGAGGACCTCGGAACGGCCCGGGACTCCGACGGCACCCCGCGGACCCCGGCCGAACGGCGGCTCGCGGCGCGCTGGGAGGCGGAACTCGGCCTGCCGCCCGGACGGATCCGCCGGGACGACAACTTCTTCGATCTGGGCGGCACGTCCCTGTCGGCGGTACGGCTCGCGGTCTCGCTGGACCGGGTGATCTCCCCGCGCGACCTCGCCGGCCGCCCGGTACTGGCCGACCTGGCCCGGCTGATCGACACCCGTACGAGCCGCGAGAGGTGAGATCGACATGCTGTCGGCACTCTTCCGCAAGAACAGGGCCGCCACCACGACAGAGGCCCCTGGGAGCCTTCCGGTACTCGACGCGGAAGACCTCCCGGACGCCCGGGCCGCGCTGCGCGAACTCGTCGCCGAGCACGGGGCGGTCACCGTCCGGGGCCTCGGCCTGCGCACCCCGGCCGACGTCGACTCGGTCCTCCACCGGGTGGCCGAGCACCCCATGACCGAACGCGAGGCCTTCGCCGCCCGCGAGCGCCACGCGGACGGCGTCTACTCGTCGTCGGCCTGGCCGCCCACCCAGCCCATGTGCATGCACCACGAGCTCAGCTACGCCCTCGAGTGCCCCGGCCTGATGCTGTTCGCGTGCCTGGAGCCGCCCGTCGAAGGCGGTGCCACCGCGGTGGCCGACGCGACCGCCGTGCTGCGGGCGCTGCCCGCCGACCTCGTCGACCGCTTCGACCGGGAGGGCTGGCTGCTCACCAGGGCCTACAACGAGGGGATCGGCGCGACCCTCGGCCAGTCCTTCGGCACCGACGACCGCGGCGCGGTCGAGGCCTACTGCCGTGCCCACGCGATCGACTGGGCCTGGCAGCCGGACGGTTCGCTGCGGACCCGGCAGCACCGGCCCGCCGTCGTACGGCACCCGGTCTCCGGTCAAAGCTGCTGGTTCAACCAGATCGCGTTCCTGAACGAATGGACGATGGCACCCGAGGTCAGGGAGTTCCTGACCGACGAGTACGGCCCCGACGGCCTGCCCTTCAACACCCTTTACGGCAACGGCGATCCGGTGCCCCCGGACGTCGTCGAACAGATCAACAAGACCTATGAGGCCCACACCGTACGCCGGTCCTGGCAGCGCGGGGACCTGATGCTCGTGGACAACATCCGCACCGCGCACAGCCGGGAGGCCTACCAGGGCCCGCGGGACGTCGTGGTGGCGATGGCCGACCCCGTGCGTCCCGGCCTCCCAGGACCGCAGCCGGGGAGGGAAGCGGCATGACCACCCTGCACACCGCCCCGCGGACCGCCATGACGGACACCGGCACCCCGGTCGTGCCGTCCTTCGCCGTCATCCCCGGGAGCCAGGTCAAGGAGGTGCTCCAGGGCCGGGAGAAGACCGTGGTGGAGGTCGTCGAGGCCACGTACCGCCTGCACGGCGCCGGCCGCACGGTCAACCCGCCGTCCTCCTTCCTGCGCTTCCCGGACCGGCCGACGGCACGGATCATCGCCCTGCCGGCCTCCCTCGGCGGCGAGGGCCGGGCGGACGGACTGAAATGGATCTCCAGCTTCCCGGCCAACGTCGCCTCGGGCATCCCCCGGGCATCCGCCGTCCTCATCCTCAACGACCCCGTCACGGGCTACCCCTTCGCCTGTATGGAGAGCTCGATCATCAGCGCCGCCAGGACCGCCGCGTCCGCGGTGTCGGCCGCCGACCGGCTCAGCAGGGGACGGCCGCGCCCGGCCCGGCTGGGGTTCGTCGGGGCGGGTCTGATCGCCCGTTACATCCACACCTATCTGGAGGGCACCGGCTGGACCTTCGACGCCATCGGCGTGCACGACCTGTCCGCCGACAGCGCCGCCGGCTTCCGCACCTACCTGGAGCAGTCCGGGGCCGTCGGGCGCGTCACCGTGCACGGCAGCGCCGAGGAACTGATCCGCCTCAGCGACCTGATCGTCTTCGCCACGGTCGCCGACCGGCCGCACATCACCGAGCCGTCCTGGTTCCGGCACAACCCGGTGGTGCTGCACGTGTCGCTGCGCGACCTGGCACCCGAGGTGCTGCTCGGCGCCACCAACGTCGTCGACGACATCGACCACTGCCTGCGGGCCGCCACCTCACCGCACCTGACCGAACGCCTCACCGGGAACCGCGACTTCCTGCTCGGCACGCTCGACGACGTGATGGCCGGCCGGGTGACGGTCCCGGCCGGCCGGCCGGTGGTCTTCTCACCGTTCGGCCTGGGCGTGCTCGATCTCGCGGTCGGCGGCTACGTCTACGACGAAGTGGCCCGCTCCGGCGAACTGCGGGTCATCGAGAACTTCTTTCACGAACTGAGCCGGCACGGCTGAGGGCGTAACCCGTCCACCGTCCGGTGCCGTACGAGGAGAACATCGTGCCTGTCATATCCGTACCCCACGCCTTCAACGAGGAGGACCTGTACGTCGACCTCGAGCCGATGACGGGACACCGGCTCTTCCTCAAGTGCGAGGGCTTCAACTTCGCCGGTTCCATCAAGATGAAGGCCGCGACCGAGATGGTGGAGTCCGCCGAGCGCGGCGGAACCCTCAGGCCGGACTCGATCCTGGTCGAGTCCTCCTCCGGCAACCTCGGCGTGGCGCTGAGCATGATCGCCGCGAGCAAGGGCTACCGCTTCGTCTGTGTGACGGACTCCCGGTGCAACCTCGCCACCCGGCTGATGATGGAGGCCCTGGGCAGCCAGGTCCACGTCGTCTCCGACGAGCGCGCCACGGGCGGACTGCTGGGCGCGCGGCTGGCGCATGTGCGCGCTCTGTGCGCCGCCGACGACCGCTATGTGTGGCTGAGCCAGTACACCAACCCCGACAACTGGAAGGCGCACTACTTCCGGACCGCCCCGGCCATCGCCCGCTGGTTCCCGCTCCTGGACGTCCTGTTCATCGGCGTCGGCACCACCGGCACCCTGATGGGCTGCGCCCGCTGGTTCCGCTCCTGGCACCGGCCGGTGCGGATCGTCGCGGTGGACAGCGTCGGCTCCGCCATCTTCGGCGACCCGCCCGGACGGCGGATGATCCCCGGCCTCGGCATGAGCGTCCGGCCCCCGCTGCTCGACGAGAGCTACGTCGACGAGGCGGTGCGCGTCGAGGAGGCGGATGCCATCCGCACCTGCCGGAGCATGGCGCGGCAGGGGTTCCTGTTCGGCGGCTCGACCGGCACGGTCGTCAGCGGGGCGACGAACTGGCTCGCCCGGCACGGAACACCGGGCCTCACGCCCGTCGCGATCGCCCCGGATCTCGGGGAGCGCTATCTCGACACGATCTACCAGAGCAACTGGGTAGAGGCCCTGTACGGCGGTGACTCCATCCCGGACCCCCGCGCGGTGCGAGCGCCCTCCGACTGACCCGGGACGGCCGTGCCATGTGCCCCCTCCCCGCGAGACCCGCTGGACCCGCGAGACCGGCCCTGCGTCCCGAGCGGCTGACGTCCGCCGCCTGGGCCCGGCCTCCGGAGCCGCCCAGCCCCGGCCGGCCCCGAGTGTGGCTGGCCCGGGTGGAGGACCTCCGAGGCGCCGTGGCCCCGCTCGCCGGCACGCTGCTGGACAGCGGGGAACGGGCACGGGCCGCGGCACTGCACCGGGCGGCGGACCGGGACGGCTACCGGGTCGCCCATGTGTGCCTGCGCCTGCTCCTCGGCGCCTACCTCGGGGTCGAGCCGTCGGACGTGACGTTCGTACGGCGCCCCTGCCCGGTGTGCCAGGGCCCGCACGGCCGTCCCGACGTGCCCGGAGTGCCCCTGAGCTTCTCCGTCTCCCGCACGGACGGGCTCTGCCTTCTCGCGTTCGCGGACACGGCGGTCGGCGCGGACATCGAGCGGCTGCCCGACCCGGACGTCGTCGCCTCCCTCACGGCGACGCTGCACCCCCGGGAGGCCGCCGAGCTCGCCGCGTGTCCGCCGCGGGGCCGCCCGGCCGCCTTCGCCCGGGTGTGGACACGCAAGGAGGCGTATCTGAAGGGGCTCGGCACCGGACTCGGACGTGACCTCGGCTCCGACCACCTCGGCGCCTCCGCGCGCGGGCCCCGCCGGATGCCGGGCTGGACGGTCGACGACGTGACGGTGGGCCCGGGGCACGCGGCCGCCGTCGCGGTGGCCGAGCGGTGAGCGCCGTGCGGCTGACCGTCATGCGGCAGTGCTCGTCATGCGGGGACGGAGATGACGCCGATCGGGTCGGTGGTGGGGTGTCGGGAGCCGCCGGCCGGTTCCACGGTGACGCAGACGGCGGTGGCCCCGCCGAGGGGCCCTTCCAGGACCTCCGCATGACCCCCGTCCGCGGTGGACAGCAGCCCGGCGGGCCGGAGCTGCCCCGATTCGAAGTACCAGAGCTGGTAGACCCGGTCATCGGTGAGCGGCGGCAGCCCCGCCGAGAACACGGCGGACTGGTCCCGCGCCCGGGAGGCGACCACGCTCGCGGTCCCGCCGTCCGCGAGCCCCTTGGTGCTGATCGTGGCGTCGGGGGCGGTCAGGACGTCGGCGAGTCGCCGGTACTCGGAGCGCTCCTCGGCGGAGTGCTCACGCTCGGAGTCGGCCTCCGAGCTCTGCCACCAGGCGATGCCGCCGAGAGCCGCGGCCGCCGCCAGGGACGCCGCCAGCGCCAGCTGAAGACCCCGTTGCCGGCGGCGCCGTCGCCGGGACTCCGCCGCGACGGACCGGTCCTGAGGTACGGCCGCGATCCGCTCCAGCACCTGACGGCGCAGGTCCGCCGAGGGCGTGTTCGTCTCGGCCGCCCCCATCCCGGCGGCCGCTCCGGACAGCTGATCGACCTCCGCGCGGCAGGGCGCGCATCCGGCCAGGTGTTCCTCGAAGGCGGCCTCCTCGTCGGCCGGCAGCGCGTGCAGCACATACGCGCCGACATCGAGGTGGGGGTCGCCGGTGAGGTTCACGAGCCGGCCTCCATACAGTCGTGCAGGCGCCGCAGCCCCTGTCGCATCCGCGACTTGACGGTGCCGGCCGGCATCGAGAGCGCCTCGGCGACCTCCGCGTACGTCAGCCCCTCGTAGTAGGCCAGCACCAGGGGCAGCCGCAGCTCGCGGGCCAGCTGGGTCAGGCAGCGGAAGACCACCCGCTGTTCCTCCCGTGTCTCGACCTCCTCGGCGACGGTGTCGAAGGACCGCTCCTGCTCCCGGACCGCGGCGCGCAGCTCGCGGGCGCGGCCCGCGGCGACGGACCGGACCCGGTCCACCGCGCGGCGGTGCGCGAGGGTGAGCACCCAGTTCCGGGCGGCTCCGCGCGCGGGCTGGAACCGGTCGGCGGTCCGCCACACCTCCACCATCACGTCCTGGGTCACCTCCTCCGCTTGGGCCTTGTCCTTGACCACGCGGCAGGTCAGTCCCAGCACCGTGTGCGCCAGGGCGTCGTACAGTGCGGCGAAGGCCTCTTCGTCACCGTCGGCGGCGCGGATGAGCAGCCGGTTCAGCTCGGGGTCGTCTGCGGCCCCTGCTCGCCCCCCGTTCGTGTCACCTTCCCTCTGAGCTCCGGCTCCTCGGTCCATCGCGCCTCCTCGGCTCAGCTCGACACTGGCCCTGTTCTCCGCGGAGCGCATCCGGTCCAAAGCCGTCCGTCTGACAGATTCACCTGTCTGCCGCAGCAGACGGCCGGCCGGACTCACGCGCGGCGAGGCGGTGCGATTCCCCCCACTGATGGTTCGTAGCCGCCGGCCGGGGAGATCAAGATCAGGCGCCGCCGGTACACGAGGAGGGGCCGCCGGCGAGCTTTACCGGGGCAGCGCCACCACATACGCGGCCGGTTCGCGGTCGGCCGCCGCCATCAGGGCCGTGCGGACCACCGTCGCCTGCTGCTCCACCGAGTCGCGGAGCTTCCTGGGCGTGATGTGGACGACCGTGATGCCGAGCCGCTCCAGGTGCTCGCGCTTGCGGGCGTACTCCGACCACTGCGCCTCGTCGTTCTGCCGGGGTGCCCGGGTGTCCAGCTCCAACGCCACCGCCTGGTCCGGCCAGTACGCGTCCAGACCGCCGAGGTAGGGGCCGCCGGGCAGCCGCAGGTCCACGTTCCACACCGGGTCGGGCAGCCCGTACTCGCGCACCATCCGGTACAGGCGGTCCTCCGCGATCGCCCGGCCCTCGGCCAGCAGGGAATCCACCGCGTCCACCACGTGCGGGCGGCTCAGCAGCCGGGCCTGGTTCAGCTCCCGCACCACCGCGGCCGGCTCGCAGTGCCCGCCGCGCACCGCCTCCGTCATCAGCCGGCGCACGACGACGGCGTCCGCGAGGCCCGCCACCGCGTCGGCCAGCGCACGGGCGACCGGCGCGACGGGCAGGCCGGTGACCTGCTCGGGGACCGGCGGCGCGACGCCCCGGACGATGCGCGCACAGCCCGTCGAGCGCAGCCGGCGCATCCGCGGGACCAGGACGTCGATCACGTCCAGGGACGGCAGCGGGGGAGTGGAGGAGAAGCCGTGCAGCGTCAGCGCGGCCAGGCCCGTGATCATCGCCTCGGGGTGGGCGGGGGCGCCGGAGCCGTCCGCGCCCGGCTGGGCGGGGACACCCGTGCCGCGCTCCCGCGCCGCGTACATCAGCACCGCGTGCAGCCGCTCCTCGCTGGTAGGCGGGCCCGGGTGGAGCAGGACGACGCCGGGGAGGAGCTGCTGCCAGGGGCCGCCGGGCGTGCACTGCTCGTTCACCTGGGCCGTCGAGACACCGTGGGCGCGGAGCTGCGCGACGGTCATCACCCGGAGCCGGCCGCGGCCGGACAGGTCGTGCAGGGGGCGGGGGGAGAGCGGGGTGTTGTGCGTCATGACCGGCAATTTCCCGTGTCGGACCCGCCTTTTAACCCCTGTTACAGCTCCGTCGACACATACGGACAATCCGGCACTAAAGGACGGATGTTCGGATGCCGAAACCCCCTGGTCCGTTCGGGTGCGGACCAGGGGTTACGGCTGTGATTGCCTGTATTCCGTAACGGTGACGGAACCCGAAATCTCAGGCCAAAGGTGTCAGGGCCCTGCCTACTCGGCCGCCGCGTCGCACGCCTGCCCCCGCAGAGCCCGCGCCAGATCGTCCCGGGCCTCAAGGACCAGCCGGCGCAGGGCCGGGGCCGCCTCCCGGTGGGACTCCAGCCAGGCGTCCGTGGCGTCGAGAGTCTCCTGGGACTGCTGGAGCGACGGGAACAGGCCCGACACCACGTGCATGCCGATCTGGATCGACCGCTCGGCCCACACCCGCTCGATCGCCGCGAAGTACTTCGCCGAGTACGGCGCGAGCAGATCCCGCTGCGAGCCCTGCTCGAAGCCCGAGATGGTCGCCTCGACCATGGCGTTGGACAGCGCGTCCGACTCCACGACCTGCGCCCAGGCCTGCGCCTTGACCGCCTCCGACGGACGGGCGGCCAGACAGCGCACCTGGTGACGCTTGCCCGAGGCGGTGTCGTCCCGGGCCAGCTCCTCGGCCAGCACCTTCTCGTCCACCACCCCGTGCGCGGCCAGCGGCTCCAGGAACACCCACCGCAGCTCCTGGTCCAGGTCGAGGCCCTCGACCGCCACCGCCCCCGTCAGCAGATCCCGCAGCAGCTCGAAGTCGGCGTCCGCGGCGGCCACCCGGGCGAAGAACCGCGCCCACGCGAGCTGGTGCTCGCTGCCAGGACCGGCCGCGTACAGCTCGCGCCGCGCGCCCTCGGAGAGCAGCCTCCCGGCCTCCTCCCGCCGGGCGGGCGCCGCGTAGTGCGTGACCGCCGACTCGGCCCAGGCGTGCAGCATCTGGAGCACGCCGATCTCGGACTCGCGCCCCGCGAACCGCAGCACCAGGTCCACGAAGTCCCGCGCCGGGAGCAGCGCGTCCCGCGTCATGTTCCACAGCGCCGACCAGCACAGGGCGCGCGCCAGCGGATCGCTCACCGAACCCAGGTGCTCGCGCAGCGTCGCCAGCGAGGTCGCGTCGAAGCGGATCTTGCAGTACGTGAGGTCGTCGTCGTTGACCAGCACCAGATCGGGCGCCTCGGCACCCGCCAGGCCCGCCACCACCGTCCGCGCGCCGTCGACGTCGGTCTCGGTGCGCGCGTACCGCTCCAGCGTGCCGCCGTCCGTCACCCGGTACAGGCCCACCGCCACCCGGTGCGGCCGCAGTTCGGGGTGCGACTCGGCGGCCTCCTGCACCACCGCCAGCTCCTCGACGCGGCCCTCCGGGCTCAACAGCACCTGAGGGGTCAGCGAGTTCACCCCGGCCGTCTGGAGCCAGGACCGCGACCAGGCGCTCATGTCCCGGCCGCTGGTCTCCTCCAGCACCGACAGCAGGTCACCGAGGCGCGTGTTGCCGTACGCGTGCCGCTTGAAGTAGCGCCGGGCGCCCTCAAGGAACGCGTCCTGCCCGACGTAGGCCACGAGCTGCTTCAGCACCGACGCGCCCTTGGCGTAGGTGATGCCGTCGAAGTTCAGCTTGGCGTCCTGCAGATCGCGGATGTCCGCCGTGATCGGGTGCGTGGAGGGCAGCTGGTCGGCCCGGTAGGCCCACGCCTTGCGGCGGTTGGCGAAGGTGATCCAGCCGTTGACGAAGCGGGTCGCGCCGACGAGTGAGAACTCGCCCATGAAGTCCGCGAAGGACTCCTTCAGCCACAGGTCGTCCCACCACTCCATGGTGACCAGGTCGCCGAACCACATGTGCGCCATCTCGTGCAGGAGGACATTGGCCCGGCCCTCGTAGGACGCCTGGGTCACCTTCCCGCGGAAGATGAACTCCTCCCGGAACGTCACCAGGCCCGGGTTCTCCATCGCGCCCAGGTTGTACTCGGGCACGAACGCCTGGTCGTACTTCCCGAACGGGTACGGATAGTCGAAGTGGTCGTGGAAGAAGTCCAGGCCCTGCTTGGTGACCAGGAAGACGTCGTCGGAGTCGAAGTGGGGCGCGAGGCCCTTGCGGCACAGCGCGCCGAGGGGGATCTCCAGCGTCGTGCCGTCCGCCAACGTACGGGAGTAGCTGTCCGTCACATAGTGGTAGGGGCCCGCCACCACACACGTGATGTACGTCGAGATCGGCTTGGTCTCGGCGAACCGCCAGACCCCGTCGCCCAGTTCGCCGACGCCGTTGCTCCACACCGTCCAGCCCTCCGGCGCCCGCACCTCGAAGCGGAAGGGGGCCTTCAGGTCGGGCTGCTCGAAGTTGGCGAAGACCCGGCGGGAGTCGGCCGGCTCGTACTGCGTGTACAGGTACACCTCGCCGTCCTCGGGGTCGACGAAGCGGTGCAGGCCCTCGCCGGTGCGGGAGTAGGCGCACTGGGCGTCGACGACCAGCTCGTTGTCCGCGGCCAGGTCCTCCAGCGTGATCCGGGAGCCGTCGAAGACCTCGCCGGGGTCCAGATCACGGCCGTTGAGTGAGACGGCCGTCACACTCGGCGCGATCAGGTCGGCGAAGCTGCTCGCCCCGGGCTCGTTGCAGCGGAAGCGGAGGGTGGTCACCGAGCGGAAGGTGCGGGGCCCGGCGCCGTCGTCCTCGCCGACCGCGGACCGCAGGTCGAGGGACACCTCGTACCCGTCGACGCTCAGCAGGGCGGCCCGCTCCCGGGCCTCGTCGCGGGACAGATTCTCACCGGGCACGGGCGGCACTCCTCGTATGTCGTGGGGAAAGGACCCCTGAGGCTGATCAGCACTGATCCTGCCACGTGCCCCTGACACCAGGGGCCGGGAATGACCGGGGCGAGCACCGGCGTTCCCGGAGGAAACAGTTTCCTCATGAGGAGAGACATGTCGGACAAGACCCCCGTCGACTTCTGGTTCGACCCGCTGTGCCCCTGGGCATGGATGACCTCCCGTTGGGTGCTTGAGGTGGAGAAGGTCAGGGACATCGAGGTGCGCTGGCACGTCATGAGCCTCGCCGTCCTCAACGAGGACAAGCTCGACGAGCTGCCCGAGGAGTACCGCGACATGCTCGAGACCAAGGCCTGGGGCCCCGTCCGGGTCGTCATAGCCGCGCAGCAGGAGCACGGCGCCGAGGTGCTCGGCGACCTCTACACCGCGCTCGGCACCCGTATCCACAACCAGGGCGGGGGCCCCGGCAAGGAGATCGTCGCCGCCGCCCTTGAGGACACCGGCCTGCCCGCGTCCCTCATCGAGCACTGGGACTCCACCCCGTACGACGCCGAGCTGCGCGCCTCCCACAAGGAGGGCATCGAGAAGGTCGGCCAGGAGGTCGGCACCCCGGTCATCGCCGTGCCCGGCTCCGACGGCGAGCAGATCGCCTTCTTCGGCCCGGTCGTCACCCCCACGCCGCTGGGCGACGAGGCCGGCCGCCTCTGGGACGGCACCCTCGCGGTGGCCTCGGTCCCCGGCTTCTACGAGATCAAGCGCACGCGCACCAAGGGTCCGGACTTCTCCAACCTCTAGGACTCACACCGAGGCGTCGGCTCCCGGGTTCTGCATGTCCTCCGGGAGCCGGCCCCCGCCGGCCTGATGGCCCCAGGGCTGGTACCACCGGCAGCCCGGAGCGGTGCAGCGCCACAGGTCCGTACGGCCCGTCCCGAGGGCTTTCCTCTCCTCGGGCTTGAGCGGCGTGAACACCTGAGTGCCGCTGCCGCCACAGGTCGGGCAGTGCTTGTCCTTGAAGAACATCAGCCCCTCCTAGCCATCACCGCCACGTCAGGGAAGTCGGTCACCACCGCGTCGACTCCCATGCGGTAGTACAGCGCGTACTCGGCGAACGCGTCCCCGAAATCGTTCGGTCCGGTTCCCCGCCGGAGGTCCGCCGGCAGGAACTGGTTCTCCGCGCGGAAGGTGTACGGGCCCACGCGCAGCCCCGCGGCATGGGCGTCCGCGAGGAGAGAGGTGCCGACGAGCGACGACTTGTCCGGCCCGATCCAGTCCGCGTACTCCGCGATCTCCGCCAGGCCCGCGGGCGTCATCATCTCCTTGTAGGTCCTCCCGGGCAGGTCGTACGGCCCGCCCGTCGTCCCCAGCGCCTGCCACAGCGGCACACCCAGCCCCGTCATGCGCTTGAGGCTCGTCGGCTCGAAGGACTGCACGACGCACTCGCGCCGGCCGAGCCGGTTGCGGCGGATCGCCTCCGCGAGCTTCGGCTCCAACGGCAGCCCGGCGGACCGGAAGTACGTGGGGTGCTTGGTCTCCGGGAAGACGGCGATCGTCCGGCCGTGGGTCCGCGACAGCCGCCGTGCCAGCTCCACGACCTCCTGGAAGGTCATCACCTCCTCACGGCCGTCGAAGACCGTGTTGCGGTTGCGGACCTGCGGCAGCCGCTCCACCGCCCGCAGCGTCTTCAGCTCGGCGAGGGTGAAGTCCTCCGTGAACCATCCCGTCACGGCACGGCCGTCGACCGTCTTCGTCGTACGGCGGTCCGCGAACTCGGGGCGGAGGGCCACGTCGGTCGTCTGGGAGATCTCGTTCTCGTGCCGGACGACGAGCACATGGTCCTTCGTCGGCACCAGGTCCGGTTCGATCCAGTCCGCGCCCGTCTGCACGGCGTACGTGTACGAGGCGGCCGTGTGCTCGGGGCGCCAGCCGGCCGCGCCGCGATGGCCGATGACCACGGGGCGCCTCTCGGCGGGGGCCGCTTGTGCGGGTACGGCGGCTACCACCGGGGCGGCGGCGACCGCCGGTGTGGCGGCGGCCGCGAGCAGGAGAGATCGGCGTCTCAGGTGCATCCAAGTCCCTCTCGTCGTACGGGTGTTGTTCAGGCCCTTGCGCGGGTCCGTGCCTCGGCGAGCCGGGACAGGTGCTCCTCATAGCCCTTCGTGTAGTACGCGGCCCGCCCCGGATCCGGCTCGACGACCTCCGTCGGCCGAGTCCACACCTCCGCCTCCAGCGGCACCCCGTACCGCTCCGCCGCCGCCAGGACCGCGCCCCGCGCCCCCACCTCGCCCTCGACGACCCGCAACGGCCGGCCGAGCACATCCGCGAGCAGCCGCATCCAGGCGGTGCTGCGGGTGCCGCCGCCGCAGACGGCCAGGTTCCCGTCGAGGCCCGCCGCCTCCAGGCAGTGCCGGGCCGCGTACCCGATGCCCTCGCAGGTCGCCCGGACCAGATCGCCCCGGGTCGACTCCAGGGAGACACCGAGGAGTTCGGCCCGCAGCCGTGGCTCCACGAAGGGAGCGCGTTCACCGGAGGGCGCGAAGTACGGCAGCACCCGGACGCCGTTCGCGCCCGGCGGGGTCTCGGCCAGCAGGCCGTCCACCTCGTCGTGTGCCACCCCGGTCGTCGACAGCACCCAGTCCAGCGCCGCCGTGCCGACCATCGCGGGCATGGCGCGCAGCCAGTGACCGGGCCGGTCCGTGGAGATGTACAGGCCCGCCGGTTCGCCGGTCAGGTCCAGCTCCGTCGTGGCGACCAGGCTGGCCAGACAGGTGCCGACGATCAGCAGACCGTCGCCCGGGGAGGTCACCCCGGCGCCCAGCGCGCAGGCCGGCAGATCGTAGGGGCCGTTCGCGATCCGGGTGCCGGACGGCAGGCCCTCGCCGAGCGTCTCGGCCGTCGCGACCGGGTCGCTCACCGGGGCGAGCAGACCGCGCCGGTGGGTCAGCCCCAGCAGCTCGACGACCCGGTTGTCGTAGGTCCGGGTCCGCGGGTCGAGGAAGGGCATCGAGGCGTCCGAGACATCGGTTGTCGGACCGGCCCCCGTCAGCCGCTGGAACACCATGTCCTTGCAGTACAGGGCGGCCTTCGCGGCATCCAGCGTCTTCGGTTCGCTGCTGTCCAGCCAGGCCAGCAGCGGCCCCGGGCACCCGGGGAACATCGCGCTGCCGGTCCGCCGGAACACGGTCTCGAACGTGCCGTCCGCCAGCCACCGGTCGACCAGTTCGTGCGCCCGCCCGTCCATCCAGGAGGCCGCCGGCCGCACGGGCCGACCCTCGCCGTCGACCAGCCACACCCCGTCGCCCTGCCCGGTGAGCCCGGCCAGCTCGACCGGTTCCGGGACCCGCTCGGTGACCTCGCCGAGGACGGCCACGACCGCCCCGTACACCTCCTCCATGTCCTGCTCGACGACCCCGCCCCGCAGCGACAGGGCCACCGACCGGGACGCCACGGCCAGCTGACGGCCGGCGGAGTCGAAGGCCGCCGCCTTGACCATGGACGTGCCCACATCGATACCGACGTACATGCGGCTCTCCTCCCGGTCCTCAGGTCAGGCAGTGCGCGAGCGGCTCGCCGCGCACCCAGCGGCCCACCTCTTCGGCGGCGATCCGCGCGGCCTTCTCCGCCACCGCGCGCGACGCCCCGCCCAGGTGCGGGGTCAGCACCACACGGTCGCCCAGCCCCAGCAGCCGGGACTGAGCCGGCAACGGCTCCCGCTCGTACGTGTCGAGGGCCGCCGCCGACAGCCGCCCGCTCTCCAGCGCGTCGCACAGCGCGCCCTCGTCCAGCAGCGGGCCCCGGGCCACGTTCACCACCACCGCGCCGGGCGGCAGCAGCCCCAGCTCCCGGGCGCCGATCAGCCCTCGGGTCTCGGGGGTGAGCCGGGCGTGCAGGGTGATCACCCGGGAGCCGCGCAGGAGTTCGTCGAGCGAGGCCACGCGCAGGCCGTGGATCTCCCCGTGCACATACGGGTCGTACACCATCACCCGTGCCCCGAACGCGCACAGCACCCGTGCGACCCGGCTGCCGACGGCCCCGTATCCGACGAGGCCGACGGGCAGGTCCTCCAGCTCCAGACCGCTCTGCTCGTACGTGTAGTACGTCGCGCCCTCCCAGCTGCCCTGCCGGGCCAGCGGCTCATGAGCCTGCGGAATGCGGCGCAGGGCGGACAGCATCAGGCCGACGGTGAACTCGGCGGTGGCGGCGGCGTTGCGGCCCGGCGCGAAGCACACCCGCACATCACGGTTCTTGGCCGCGTCCAGGTTGACGTTGACCGGACCGCCCCGGCAGACCACGACCAGTTTCAGATCCGGGCAGGCGGCGAGCACCCGCTCGGTGACCGGCCCCATCTGCGTGACCAGGACCTCCGCCCCGGCCAGCGCCTCGATCATCTCGTCCTCGGCGTCACTGGCCTCCTGCACCTCGGCGACCGGCCCGAACGGCTCCAGCGGCCACCCGAGTTCCAGCTCCTTGATGTCGGCCCGCTCCACCTCGCGCTCCACCGCCCGTGTGATCAGCGACGGCAGAACGAAGTGGTCACCGGCGGCCACGACACGCACGTTCTCTTCGGAGGTCATCGCAGTGAGGCTCCCGTCTCGGCGTCGAAGACATGGGTGTGCTGGGGATCGGCGGCGACCCGGACCCGCTCGTCGTGGGAGAGCCGTACCTCGGGGTCGGTGAGGACGACCAGATGGCGTTCGACACCCTCGAGGGCGAGGGTCGCAAGGCCCGCCTCCAGGAGCGGCTCGTGGGCGACGACCCGGGCGGGCAGGCCGCCCTCGGCGGTGAGCGAGACGTCCTCGGGGCGGATCCCGACCACCACCTCCCGCCCCTGCTCCACCGGCACGGGCAGCGCGATCCGCACCGAGCCGGAGAGGCGGGCCTCGCCGTCGCCGGTGGCGATGCCGGGCAGCAGGGTGATCGCGGGTTCGCCGACGAAGTCCGCGACGAACACGTTGGCCGGGCTGTCGTAGATCTCGTACGGCGTGCCGAGCTGCTGGATCACGCCGTCCTTCATCACGGCGATCCGGTCGGCGAGCGAGAGGGCCTCCTCCTGGTCGTGGGTGACCAGGATCGTGGTGTGGCCCAGGTCCTGCTGGATGCGCTTGAGTTCACGGCGGGTGGTGTCGCGCTGGGCCGCGTCCAGATGGGACAGCGGCTCGTCGAGGAGCAGCACGTCGGGTTCGCGGATCAGGGCCCGGGCCAGGGAGACCCGCTGCTTCTGGCCGCTGGACAGCCCGGCCGGGCGGGCACCGAGGAGGTCGGTCAGGCCCACCCGCTCGGCGATCTCCTTCACCTTGCGGTCGACGTCCCCCCTGGAACCGCGGGCGGCCTTCTTGCGCGCCTTGAGCCCGAACGCCAGGTTCTCCGCGACCGACAGCGGCGGATACAGCGCGTAGTTCTCGAACGCGACCCCGATGTTCCGCCGCTGAGCGGGCCGTTCGACGACCGAGTCCCCGCCGACCAGGATGTCCCCGCCGGTCACGGACTCGAGCCCGGCGATCATCCGCAGCGTGGTCGACTTGCCGCAGCCCGAAGGCCCGAGCAGCCCGAGCAACTCCCCGGACCGGAGGTTCAGATCGATCCCGCGTACGGCCTCCACGGAGGGCCGCCCGCGCGACTGATACGTCTTACGGAGTTCACGTAGCTCCAGCCCGGTTCCCGTCATGGCCGCCCTTCGTCGCGCAAACCTCGTAACGGACCTTGTGCTCGTCCAGATCCCGCAGTGCCTCCGGCGACGCCCCGTCGTCCACCAGGAGCGTGTCGAAGCGGGACAGCGGGACCACCCGGTGCAGGGCGACCCGGCCGAGCTTGGTGTGGTCGATCAACAGGACGTTGCGTGCCGCCGCGTCGAGCATCGCCCGCTTCACGGACACGATGTGCTGCTCCTGGTGGTAGGCGTAACCCCCGTGCACGGCCGACGTCGACGCGAAGCACACGTCCACGCGCAGCTGCTCGACCGCCTCCACGCAGGACACCCCGAGGAACGAGGAGTGCAGCGGGTCGTAGTCGCCGCCGAGCGCCATCAGGTGGATGCCCCGCTGGTCGGACAGCAGGTTGATGGCCTCCAGGAAGTTGGTGACGACCGTCAGCGGTGTGACCTCGCCCGTGCGCAGCCGCCTGGCTATCTCCAGGGTGGACGTGGAGTCGTCCAGCAGGATCGCCATGCCGGGCTCCACCATCCGCAGCGCGTGCTCGGCGACGGCGGCCTTCTCGGCCCGCATGGTCTTCAGCCGGTACTGCACATTCGACTCGAAGACCCCCGACGGCTGCGCGGTCACGCCGCCCCGGGACTTCCGTACGATGCCCTGCCGTTCGAGCTCGTCGAGGTCGCGGTGGATGGTCATCAGGCTCACCTTGAACCGCTCGGCGAGCTCCGCCGCCGTCGCCGAGCCGTCGGCCAGCACCTGCTCGGCCATGGCGGCCTGCCGCGCCGCGGGCCCCTGCTGTCCACCACTGCTGCTGCTCATGACTGTGTCTCTATCCGTCGTCCCGGGCGCTCCGGCCGGTCGGCCTCGAACAGCAGCAGGTTCTCAGGCCGGACCGTGAGCCGTACGGGATCGTCCGCCCGGAGGCGTGCCGCGTCCGCCCGGGGGGCCACCAGCGACACACGCTGTTCCCCGGTGCCGAGCCGGACGGTGACCTCGACGGACCGTCCGAGGACCTCGGTGACGTACACGCTCCCGGTGAGTTCGTGCCCCTCGCCGCGCAGGGCGAGGTCCCGGGGCCGCAGGCCGACGAGGACGTCCGTGCCGGGCGCGGCCGACGCCCGGACCGGCAGCTCCACCCCGCCGTCCGCCCGCACTCCGCTCTCCGTGACCACCCCGGGCAGCAGATTGATCCGGGGCCGCCCGAAGGCCCGCGCGACCTCCGTGTCGTACGGCCGGTACCAGATCTCCTCCCGCGTGCCCGTCTGCACGATCCGCCCCTGGCGGATGACCCCGATCCGGTCGCCGAGCGCCAGCGCCTCGACGGAGTCGTGTGTGACGTACAGCGTGGTGGTGTGCTGCACGGCCCCGATCGCCTTCAGCTCGGCCCGCATCTGCTGGCGGAGTTTCGCGTCCAGGTGGGACAGCGGCTCGTCGAGCAGGAAGGCCCGGGCCGGCCGCACCAGCACCCGCCCGAGGGCGACCCGCTGCCGCTGGCCGTTGGACAACTGGCCCACGGGCCGGTCCAGCAGGGCGGAGATGCCGAGCAGTTCGGCGACCGCGCCGATCCGCTGCCGGGCCTCGTGGGCGGGCAGCCGGTGCCGGGGGGAGCGCAGCGGCGAGGCCAGGTTGTCGTAGGCCGAGCGGTGCGGGTAGAGGGCGTAGCTCTCGAAGCACATGGCCACGCCCCGGTCGTACGGCTCCACGCCCCGCATGTCCTTGCCGTCGAGCACGACCGTGCCGGAGTCGGGCTGTTCGAGCCCGGCGATCGTCTTGAGGGTCGTCGTCTTGCCGGCTCCGGACGGGCCCAGCAGGCAGAAGAACTCGCCTTCCCTGACCTCCAGTTCGAGCTCGTCGAGCGCGACGGTCTTGCCGTACGCCTTCCGTATCCCGCTCAGCGTAATCACGATTTCACCGCCCCGAACGACAGGCCCCGCACCAGATACCGCTGGATCGTCAGCGCCAGCAGCAGCGGCGGGACGACGGACACCAGCGCGGCGGCGGCCGTCAGGTTGTACTTGGGCCGGTCCCCGCCGAGGAAGGACAGCGCGCCCACGGTCACCGTCTGCGCCTCGTTGGAGGTGAGGATCAGCGGGAAGACGAAGTTGTTCCAGGCGAAGATGAAGGCCAGCAGCGACACGGCCGCGATGCCCGGCTTGACCAGCGGCAGGGCGACGCGGAAGAAGGCCTGCTTGCGGGTGTAGCCGTCCAGCAGCGCCGCCTGCTCCAGCTCCGGTGTCAGATCGGCGAAGTAGGACCGCATGATCCACACGATCAGCGGCAGCGTGACCAGTTGCAGCACCCACACCATGCCGACGTACGTGTCGAACAACCCGAGCTTCTGGTACAGCACGAACAGCGGGATGATCACGGTCAGTTCGGGCGCGAAACGGAACGACAGCAGCGTGAACATCAGGTTCTCGGAGCCCTTGAACCGCCACCGCGCCGAGGCGTACGCCGCCGGCAGCCCCACCACCAGCGACAGCGCGACCGCCCCCACCGACACCACCAGGCTGTTGACGAAGAACCGCACGAACGGGATGCCCTCGCTGTCACCGAGGACCGTTCGGTAGCCGTCGAGGGTGGGGGAGAAGGAGAAGTAGGTGGAGAAGAGCTGGTCGGTCGGCTTCAGCGACAGGATCACCATCCAGGCGATCGGGAACAGCGCGAAGACGAAGTAGAGGACGAGGGCGGTGTCGCACAACCACCCCACCAGGCGTTTCCTCATGAGGACACCTCCGCGGCCTTCCGCTGGATCTTCCCCAGATGCTTCACCAGCACCATCGCGGCCAGATACACCACGGCCCACAGCACGATCGTGTAGCTGATCCCGAAGGAGTACCGCTGGAAGCGGATGGCTTCGAGATACGCCCGGATCTGGAGCACCACCGTCGAGTCACCCGGCCCGCCCTCCGTCAGGGCGTAGATGATGTCGAACACCTTCAGCGAGTCCATGAACCGGAAGATCACCGCTACCAGCACATACGGCCACAGCATCGGCAGCGTCAGCCGCCGGAAGGTGTACCACCACCCCGCGCCGTCCACGGCCGCCGCCTCGAACGGGGAGGCGGGCAGCGACCGCAGACCGGCGAGGGCGAGGATCGCCACGAACGGCGTGTACACCCACACGTCCACGGCGATCGACGACAGCAGCGCGCCCGTCGGGGTGTCGGTCCACTGCACCCCGCCGAGACCGAAGGGCCGCAGCAGATAGTTGACCACCCCCACCGATGGCTGGAGCATCAGCTTCCAGATGATCGCCGCGATCACCGGGGCGATCATCAGCGGCAGGATCAGGATCTTCTCCAGGATCCGGCCCAGCAGGGTCGAGCGGTGCAGCAGCAGGGCGACGGCCACCCCGAGCACGGTCTCGACGAGGGCCGCCCCGACCGCGTACAGCACCGTCACCCACGCCGAGTTCCAGAACGCCTCCTGCGTGAACACGGTCGAGTAGTTCTCGAACCGCACCATGTCCGGCTGCGGCTTGCTCGCCGAGAAGTCGAACAGCGTGTAGTACAGCCCGAGCCCGAAGGGGTAGAGGATCCCGCAGGTCAGCAGCAGGGCCGGGACGATCAGGAGGTACGGGCGCAGGGCCAGGCGCATGCGCTACCCCACCTTGTCGGCGAGGTCGTCCGCCAGCCCGTCCAGGACCGACTTCGCGCCCTTGCCGCCGTAGATCTCCTGGAGGGCCGCCGCCCAGCTGGTCGTCGCGTCGAAGAACTGCGCCTGCGGGGTGAAGTGGATCTTCGTCTGGTCGACGACCGTCTCGAAGGTCTCCAGGAAGCCCGGCAGATGCCGCATCTTGTCCTTGTACGCGGCGTCGTCGGCCACCGACTTGCGCACCGGGTCGATGTGGTTGTGGGTGATCGCGCTCTTGCGCAGGTGCTCCTTGCCGGTCGCCCACTGCAGGAACAGCCAACTGGCGCTCTTCTTCTTGCTCTTGGCGTTCATGCCGAGCGACCAGATCCACATGTTGGTGGCCAGCGACCCGTCGGGCCCCTTCGGCCCCGGGTGGAAGGCGATCTTCCCGGAGGCGGGGCTGGCGCCCTTCACCGCCTGGAAGTAGGCGGCCGTGTCGGCGTCGAACAGCATCCCGGCCTTCTTCGCGCCCAGGTCGCTGGAGCACTGGTACCAGGTGTACGACGTCCAGGACGGCGGCCCGCCCCGCTTGACCATCCGGGCCCAGTCCTCGGTGAAGGCGACGGCCTCGGGGCTGTTCATGGCGGGGGTGAGCTTCCCGCCGTCGACCGTGAAGTCCTTCAGCCCGTTGCGGGCGTACATCGTCATGAAGCCCGGGTGGATGGTGGCCCAGCTCCTGGAGCCGCGTACGGCGATCCCGTACATCCCGTCGAAGCCGGCGCCCGGCGCCTTCTGCTTGATGGTCCCGGCGAGTTCGGTCAGCTCCTCGAAGGACTCGGCGGGTTTCACGCCCAGCTTCTTGAACAGCTCGGTGTTGTAGGCGACGACGTTCGTCTCCCAGCCCCACGGCAGCGCGTACTGCCCGCCCTGGCCGAGCGGCGCGCCCGCCTTCAGCGACCACTGGTCGGCCTGAAGCAGGTTCGGGAAGAAGTCCGCCTGGTCCCACTCGGCGCCCGTCGCCGAGGAGTTGCGCATCCAGGGGCCGAGGTCCTCCAGCCAGTTCGGCGGCCCGTACTGCCACACCATGTACGCGCCGAGCATGAACACGTCGTAGGAGGCACGCCCGCTGGACAGGTCCACGGTGAGCTTGTCGAAGTAGTTGTCCTCGGGGAAGACGTCGTACTCGACCTTGATGCCGGTCTTCTCGGTGAAGGACTTCAGGTCGGCTATCAGGGCGTCCGTGTACGGGTGCTTGTTGAGCAGCGCCTTGACGGTGGTGCCCTTCTCCCGCTTCCAGTCGAAGGAACCGGTGATGTCGTCCGCGGCTGACCCGTCGCTCTTGCTGTCGTTCCCGCCGAAACCGGAGCCGCAGGCCGTGAGCAGCGGGGCCGCTGCGGCCCCGGCGGCGAGGGCGAGGAAGCGCCGGCGGTCGTGCACGTGCGTGTCCATCCGTACCTCCACGTGGAGCCTGGTTAACACGTCGAGTCGACTCGTTAACAGAGGGTGGAACGGCTGAAGTTGGGCGTCAATCCCTCGCGCACGGGAAAATCTCAGGGCAGAGTGTGAAGTTCACGGATTCGTATGTGCGGGAGGCCGTATGACGGACGAGCATGAGGCCTGGCTGGGGATCGATCTGGGCACGCAGAGCGTCCGCGTGCTGCTCGTCGCCGCCGACGGCACGGTCCTCGGCAGCGGCTCGGCCCCGCTGACGGGGCGGCGCGAGGGGGTGCGGCACGAGCAGGACCCGGAGCGCTGGTGGGAGGCGCTGTGCACGGCGTCGCGTACGGCGCTCGGCACCGCCCCGCCGGGCCTGCCGATCGGCGGACTCGCGGTGTGCGGCACGTCCGGCACGGTCCTGCTGACGGACGGCTCGGGCCGCCCGGTGAGCCCCGCACTGATGTACGACGACGGGCGCGCGGCGGCGGAGGCGGCACGGGCCCGGGACGCGGGGCTCGCGGTGCAGGACACCTGGGCGCTGCCGAAGGCGCTGTGGCTGGTGGGGGAGTACGGCCCCGGCCTCCGCCTCGCCCACCAGCCCGACCTGATCGTCACCCGCCTCACCGGCGAACCTCCCCCGGCCGACTCCAGCCACGCCCTCAAGACGGGCTACGACCTCCACCGGGAGGCCTGGCCGGAGGCGGCCCTGGCCCAACTGGGCGTCCCGGAGCGACTGTTGCCCGACGTCGTACGCCCGGGCACCCGCCTCGGCGAGATCCGCGCGCAGGCCGCCGAGGCCACCGGCATCCCCGCCGGCACGCCGGTGCTCGCCGGCATGACCGACGGCTGCGCGGCCCAGATCGCCTCGGGCGCGCTGCGGCCCGGCTCCTGGAACTCGGTGCTGGGCACCACGCTCGTGCTGAAGGGGGCCGCCTGGGACCCGGTCCGGGACCCCACCGGCGTGGTCTACAACCACCGCGCCCCCGACGGCACCTGGCTGCCCGGCGGGGCGTCGAGCGTGGGCGCCGGGGCCCTGGCGGCGCACTTCCCGGAGGCCGATCCGGCGGCCATGGACGAGCGGGCGGCGGCCTTCGAGCCGTCCCGTGCGGTCGCCTACCCGCTGGTGTCGCCGGGGGAGCGGTTCCCGTTCCGGGCGCCGGAGGCCACCGGGTTCGTCCTCGGCGACCCCGCGGACGACGCCGAGCTGTGGGCCGCGCTGCTCCAGGGCGTGGGCTTCGCGGAACGCCTGTGCCTGGACTATCTGCACCACCTGGGCGCCCCCCTCGACGGCCCGCTCACCTTCACGGGCGGCGGCGCCCGCAGCCCGTACTGGAACCAGCTGCGCGCCGACATCCTCGGCCGCCCGGCCCGCGTCCCGGAGCAGACCGAACCGGCCCTGGGAATGGCGGCGTTGGCCGCGTACGGGGTGTCGGGGGCGGGAGCGCTCGCCGATGTCGCCGAGCGCATGGTCCGCGTCCGTACGGTGCTCGAACCCCGCGCCGAGCGCACGGCCCGCTTCGCCGACCCGTACGCTCGGCTCGTGAACGCCCTGGACGCACGCGGCTGGCTGCCCGCACCCGTCGCGGAACACGCCCGTATGCGTCTGCACCCGGACACGGCAGAGTCATGACGACGACCCCGACACCGTCTCGCATGGGCGGTCCGCCGACCATGGTGTCGCTCCGCGCGGGCGCCCCGACCGCCTCGTCCTCACCCCGCCCCGGCACCCCGGCGCCGCCCCGCATCGGCGGCCTGACCGGATGGCTGCCGCCCCGCATCGGCGGCCTGACCTGACCGGATGGCTGCCGCCCCGCGCCGGCGGCCCGACCACGTACGAACGGACCGGACCATGACCACCACGACTCTCCTCCTGGCCCGGCACGGGCAGACCGTCTGGCACGCCGAGAACCGGTACGCCGGTGTCAGCGACATCGAGCTGACCGACACCGGACGCGCCCAGGCCGAGGCACTCGGCCGATGGGCCGCCGCCCACCCCGTCGACGCGATCTGGACGTCCCCGCTGTCCCGGGCCGGCGCCACCGCCGAGCCCGCCTGCCGCGCCCTAGGCCTCACCCCACAGCGCGAACCCGGCCTCATCGAATGCGACTTCGGAGTGGTGGAGGGCCGCACACTCGCCGAGTTCGAGGCGGAGGACCCGGAGTGGGCCGCGGCCTACCGTGCCGACCCGGTGGCCCACTCCTTCCCCGGCGCCGAGGACCCGCTGGCGGCGGCGGCCCGGGGCACCCGTGCCCTGCGGGACATCGCCGCCGCCCACCCCGGCGGACGCGTCCTGGTCGTCGCCCACAACACCCTGCTGCGGCTGGTGCTGTGCACGCTGCTGTCCATCCCGCCCCGGGAGTACCGCAGAGTGCTCCCGCGGTTGCGGAACGCGGCGCTCAGCGAACTGCGGATGAACTCCGACGGTTCCGCCGCACTCCTCTCACTCAATGTGCCCTGCGAGGCGGACATGCCGTAGCACTATGGGCCCATGACGCAGATCGACACCTCGGTGCCGCACTCGGCCCGGATCTGGAACTACTGGCTGGGCGGCAAAGACAACTACCCGGTGGACGAGGCGGCCGGTGACGCCTACACCGCCGTGTTCCCCGGCATCGTCACCATCGCCCGCGGCAGCCGCGCCTTCCTCGGCCGCACCATCCGCCACCTCGTCCAGGAGGCGGGCGTACGGCAGTTCCTCGACGTGGGCACCGGCCTGCCCACCGTCGACAACACCCACGAGGTGGCCCAGCGCCTGGCCCCCGAGTCGCGTGTCGTCTACGTCGACAACGACCCCCTGGTCCTCGCACACGCCCGAGCCCTGCTCACCTCCACGCCCGAGGGCGCGACGGCCTATGAGCCCATCAGCCTCTACGAGCCGGAGCGCATCATCGAGGCAGCCGGGAAGACACTCGACCTCACCCGCCCCACCGCCCTGATGCTCAGCGGCATCCTGGGCCACGTGGCCGACTACGACCAGGCCCGCGACCTCGTCCGCCGCCTCCTGGCCGGACTGCCCGCCGGCAGCTACCTCTCCCTCAACGAGGGCTCCCGCGGCACCGACCCGGCCTACGAACAGGCCCAGGACGCCTACAACGAGACCGGCGCGGTCCCCTACTTCCTGCGGCCGGTCGAGCGGATCGAGGCCTTCTTCGAGGGCCTGGAGCTGGTGGCACCCGGTGTGGTCTCGGTACCGCTGTGGCACCCCGAGCCGGGCGCGTCCACGGAGGCGATCGGCCAGCACGGCGGGCTCGGCCGCAAGCCCTAGGGCCTGTCGTTTGGATCAGGTCGCAGACGCGGGGTCTGGCACGCACATCTGCCGCGTTGTCGTCGGTCGCCGACGCTCCGCGTCGACTCCCTCCTCCGCCTTGCAGCCGCACGCACCAGACCCCGCTCACGGCGATGACAAGCCGCTGCCGATTCCCTGCGACCTGATCCAAACGACAGGCCCTAGCCCACGCACGGGAAAGCCCCCGCGAGTCACGTCCTCGCGGGGGCTTCCTTCTTTCCGCCTGCCGCCGTGAAGGGTGAGAAGACGATCACGAGGCAGGACGCTTCATACGGCGGGCGGCCTCAGGGGGCCAGCAGCAGCACGTCCGCGCGGGACTTGGCGGCCTCGTAACGCCGGGCCACGTCCTGCCAGTTGACGACCTGCCACATCGCCTCGATGAAGTCGACCTTCTGGTTCTTGTACTGCAGGTAGAAGGCGTGCTCCCAGGCGTCGAACACGAGGATCGGGGTGGCGCCCTGGCCGACGTTGCCCTGGTGGTCGTAGACCTGCTCCACGATCAGCCGCCCGCTCAGCGGCTCGTAGGCGAGTACGCCCCAGCCCGAGCCCTGCGTCGTCGCGGAGGCCTTGGTCAGCTGCGCCTTGAAGTTCGCGTAGGAACCGAAGGACTCGGTGATCGCGTCCGCGAGCTCACCCACGCCGTCAGCGGCCAGCGGCTCCCCGCCACCGTCCTTCGGGCCGGTCATGTTCTGCCAGTAGATGCTGTGCAGGATGTGCCCGGAAAGGTGGAAGGCCAGGTTCTTCTCCAGCCCGTTGATCGCCCCCCAGGTCTCCTTGTCCCGCGCTTCCGCGAGCTGCTCCAGCGTGTCGTTGGCGCCCTTCACATAGGCCGCGTGGTGCTTGTCGTGATGCAGCTCGATGATCTCGGGACTGATCACGGGGGCGAGCGCGGAGTAGTCGTACGGGAGCTCGGGCAACGTGTAGACCGGCAAGGCAAGACCCCTTCGAACCTCTTATTGCAATTAGCTTGCAAGTGCAGGCTAGCAGCATCAAGACGGTGGAGGTGGGAGGGTCGCACACGTTGCGTGAATGCGTTCGGCAGGGGCCGAGAACGCGATCTACCATCGGTGTGTACGCGACAGGGGGATGCCGTGGGACCGGAGATGGCCGAGCTCGCCAGGACGGCGGGCACGACGATGGTGACGCTGATGGCCACCCAGGCCTGGGAGTCCACGCGCGAGGGCGTTCTCGCCCTGTGGCAGCGCTTCCAGTCCGACCGCGCCGACACCGTGGGCGGTGAACTCGAGGCCACCCGCGAGGACCTGCTCCTCGCCCGCGAGTCGGGAGACACCGACACCGAGGCCGAGCTCACCGCCGAATGGCAGGCGAGGCTGCGCCGGCTCCTCGTCGCCCGGCCCGAGGTCGCCGACGAACTCCGCCGGATTCTCGCCGAGTTGAACCCCGAGCCCCCTCAGACGCAGACGGCGGTGGACGTCCGGCTGCGCGCCGAGGTCTCCGGCAGCGGCCGGGTCTACCAGGCCGGACGCGACCAGCACATCACCGAGCGATGAGCGAACTCGGCGCTCGGGCCTCGGGGCAGGGGCGGATCTTCCAGACCTCCGGCGACCAGTACATCGAGGAACACCACCATCACTACGACGCCGGCGCCGGCGGACCGCTGTTCGGACGCCAGACCGTGTCCCCGGCGGGGGCCGGTCCGGCCGCTCCTGATTCCGTACGGATGCCGCTCGTCGGCCGGGCGCCCGGCGTCCTGCGCGACCGTGCGGAACTCCGCAAGGCGCTCGTCGCGGCCCTCGCCGGACCCGGTGGCGAGGTCCACGTCGTGCACGGCATGGGCGGCTGCGGCAAGACCGCGCTGGCGCACTGGCTGTTCAACGAGGCGGTACGCGAACACGGCCGCGTCGGCTTCTGGGTCAACGCGTCCGAGCTGATGTCCCTGCGTGCCGGGATGCTGGCCGTGGCGGGTGATCGTGGTGCGGCCGCCGGCGAGCTGGCCGCCGCGGCAGCGGGGCAGCGCGCCGCCGCCGACCTGGTCTGGCACCACCTCGACCACTCGGCCGACCCCTGGCTGCTCGTCCTCGACAACGCGGACGACCCGGCGGTCCTGGAGGCCGGCGCGTGGCTGCGCACCAGCCCCCGGGGCACGGTCCTGGTCACCACCCGGCATGCCACCTCGCCGCTGTGGCGGGGGCCGGGCGTGCGCCGCCACGCGCTGGGTGTCCTGCCGTTGCGGGAAGCCGCCCAGGTGCTGTGCGACCTGGCGCCGGACGCCGGGGACCTGGAGTCCGCACAAAAGGTCGCTGAGCGCCTCGGCCGGCTGCCGCTCGCGCTCACGCTGGCCGGGTCCCATCTCGCCCACCAACTTCTGGAGTCGTGGTCCATGGACGAGTACGACCGCAAGCTCGGTGAGGAGTCGACGGCGATCGTCGACCGGGGCGCGGCCGGGCACGGTGGCAGCCAGTCCCGTCAACTGGTCGGCCGCACCTGGCAGTTGTCGCTGGACGCGCTGGCGGACCAAGGACTTCCCGAGGCGACGACACTGTTGCGGTTGCTGTCGTTCCTGGCCGCGGACCCCCTGCCGCTGAGCGTGCTCGTACCGGTGGCCCGGGGAGAGGTGACGCTCGACGGTCTCGAACCCGCCCTTCCCGCCGAACAGTTGGAGCCGTCGCTGAAGGGGCTGATCGACCACTCGCTGGCCGAGCTGGTCAGTGTGGAGGGGGCGCGCTGCGTGCGGGCCCACGGAGTGCTGCTCGACAGCGTGGCCCGGGGAGTGCCGCGGGAGCGGCGGGCGATCGTCGCTGAAGCGGCGGCCTCGCTCCTGGAGGCCGCGCTGCCCGAGCTGGGTTCCGACTCTCCCGAGTCGCGGAGCCGCCTCGCACTGCTGGCACCGCACGCGACGAGACTGCTCGCGCAGGCGGCGGACGCGCGGACCGCGACGCTCGCGGTGCGGGTCCTGCGGCAGGTCTACGACTCGGGGGACTACGCGGGAGCACTGGCGCTCGCGCCCACCGTCGTCGAAGCGGTCCGGGGCGTCCTGGGCGCCGAACACAGGCTGCTCCTGGACGCCCGGCACCTGCAGGGCACGGCGCTGTTCCGGATGGGACGGTTCGCCGAGGCCGAGGCAACGCACCGCGAGGTGCTGGAACGCCGGGAGACCCTGCTCGGGGACGACGACGCGGACACGCTGCACAGTTGCGCCGCGCTGTCCCAGTCGCTCGATCTGCTCGACCGGGACGAGGAGGCCGAGGCCTGGGCCAGGCGGGCGCTGGACGGCTACCGACGGACACTGGGGGAGGACAGCGCGGAGGCGCTGTTCATCTGGTGCGGGCTGATCGAGATCCTGCCCCAGCTCGGCAAGGAGAGGGAGTTCGCGGAGGAGGGCCCCGCGCTCGTCGAGGCCGCCGAGCGTGCCCTGGGCCCGGACCACCCCACGACGGTGCTGGCCCGGCACGACTACGCGGGCGGCCTGTTCGAGTTCGGCCGCCATGCAGAGGCCGAGCCCCTGGCGCGCCGGGTGGTGGCCGACCGGACCCGGCTCCAGGGCTCGGAGCATCCCCTGACCTTGTCGGCCACCTCCCTCACCGCCCGCATCACCCAGGGTCTGGGCAGGACCGACGAGGCCATCGGGATCATGAAGGAGTTGTCCGAACGCCGGGCGCGGGTGCTCGGCCACGAGCACCCGTTCGCCGCCCACGACCGGGCCTGGGTCGCCACCTGGCAGGCCGAGGCCCGGGGCTGATCAGCCCTCGGTCCGGGCACGCGCCTTCTGCCACGCGTACCCGACGGCCGCCAGGACCAGCATCATCGCGCCCGTCGAGTACAACTGCACCCGCGTGTCCGGCTCCCGGGCCATCAGGACGAAGACCGCGGCCATACCGGCCAGGGCGACCCACGTCAGCCACGGGAACGCCCACATCCGTACGACCAGCTTCTCCGGCGCCTCGCGCTCCAGCCGGCGGCGCAGCCGCAACTGCGAGACGGCGATGAAGATCCAGACGACCAGGATCACCGCGCCGATCATGTTCAGCAGCCAGGCGAAGACGTCGTTCGGCCGCCAGTAGCTCAGCAGCACGCACAGGAACCCGAAGACGGAGGACGCCAGTACGGCGATCCGCGGCACCCCGCCCGAGACCCGGCCCAGCACCTTCGGGCCTTGGCCGCGCTCCACCAGGGAGTAGCCGATGCGCGAGGCGCCGTAGACGTTGGCGTTCATGGCGGACAGCAGGGCCACCAGCACGACCACGTTCATCAGCTGTCCGGCGCCGGGGATGCCCAGCTCGTCCAGGGCGGCGACGTACGGGCCCTTCTCGACGACCTCCTTGGAGTCCCACGGCACCAGGGTGACGATGACGGCCATCGAGCCGACGTAGAACAGCGCGATGCGCCACATCGCCGTACGGACCGCGCTCGCCACGCCCTTGACGGGGTTCTCCGACTCGGCCGCCGCGATGGTGACCGTCTCCAGGCCGCCGTAGGCGAAGACCGAGGCGAGCAGGCCGATGACGAGGCCCTCGCCGCCGTTCGGCATGAAGTCGGAGAGGTGGCTCGCCCCGGGCGAGTCCGTGCCGGGCAGGACGCCGGCGATCGCCAGGACGCCGAGCGCCAGGAACAGGGTGATCGCGCCGACCTTCAGGGCAGCGAACCAGAACTCGAACTCGCCGAAGTTCTTCACGGCCGCGAGGTTGGTGCCGCAGAAGACGACCATGAACAGCGCCACCCACGCCCACTCGGGGGTGCCCGGCAGCCAGCCGCTGACGATCTTCGCGGCCCCGATGCCCTCCAGGCCGACGGCTGTACAGAGGAGCACCCAGAACGCCCACCCGGCGGTGAATCCGGCCCAGGGACCGATCGCCCGCTCGGCGTGCGCCGAGAACGAACCCGACGAGGGATAGGCGGCCGACATCTCGCCCAGCATCCGCATCACCAGCATCACGAGGAGACCGGAGAGGGCGTAGGCGACCACGATCGACGGACCGGCGGCGGCGATACCCGCACCGGAGCCGACGAACAGACCGGCGCCGATCACCCCGCCGAGGGCGATCATCGACAGGTGGCGCTGTTTCAGGCCATGGGAGAGGGAGGCGTCGTCCGTGCTGGGCGGCGTCCCGGTGGTGGTGCTGGGCATGGGCGCGGCTCGTCCAATGCGTGAGAGGCGAGAGAGGGCAAAAACGCCGCCAGTCTGGGCGGTCCCCTCGCCCGGGAGGAGGGGTGTCCAGCATGCGGACACCCGGAACGCACGCCGTGAGGCTTCGTGAACGGAGGGTTGACGACCGTCGTGGAAGTCGTCGGCATCCGTCCTGGCAGGCATTTGGCGAAACCCTACAGTCCGCTTCACCGTGGGGTCCGTGACCGAACCCTCGCTGCCTCAGTGACCGGCATCACGTCGCGCTCGGTGTAGCGCCCAGCTTTTGTCAGGAGCCAACCAACCGCGCGTCAGCGCCTTTGTCGAGCGCTGACGGTGATCAGGGCGAGGGCGCTGGGATAGCGTCGCCGTGTCCCGACCGACCCTCACCCTCGCGGAGTCCCCATGAGCACCGCCGCCGTCCCCGTTCGCACCGGACAGGTCCTCGCCGACCTGCTCCCCTCCTCTCGTGTCCGGGACGCGGCCCTCGTGCTCGGCGGCGCCGCGCTCACCGGCCTCGCCGCCCAGCTCTCCGTGCCCGTGCCGGGCTCCCCGGTGCCGGTGACCGGCCAGACCTTCGCCGCGCTGCTCGTCGGCACGTCCCTCGGCGCCGGCCGCGGCCTCCTCGCGCTCGCGCTGTACGCCGTCGCGGGCGTCGCGGGCGTGCCGTGGTTCGCGCAGGGCACCTCGGGTGTCGCACCCTCCTTCGGCTACATCCTGGGCATGATCCTCGCCGCCACCGTCGTGGGCGCCCTGGCCCGCCGCGGTGCCGACCGCTCGATGCTGCGCATGGCGGGCACGATGCTGGTGGGCGAGGCGATCATCTACGCCATCGGCGTCCCCTACCTGGCCCTCTCCACCGGCATGTCCGCCACCGCCGCGATCGCGGCCGGCCTCACGCCGTTCCTGATCGGCGACGCGCTGAAGGCGGCGCTGGCGATGGGGGCGCTGCCGACGGCGTGGAAGCTCGTCGACAAGCGCTGACGCGACGGTCGCGCACGAGCACACGAGCACACGAGAGGCTCGCCGGGTTTTCCCACCGCCCGGCGAGCCTCTCGCGCGTCATGCCACCGTTCCCGGCGGCGTCGCGGCCGGTTCAGCTCTCCTGGCGCCCCGGCACCCGCTGCCGGGACCACCACATCCCCGCCGCGCCCGCCGCGACCAGCGCCGCACCGGCCGCGCCCAACGGCAGCAGATCACGTGCCGAGCCGGTCTCCGCCAACTCCTTGCCGCCGCCCGGGGACCCCTTGCCGCCCGGGGACACCGGCTTGTTGTCGGTGCCGAGCAGCAGGGGCGTGGCCGGGGCGTCCGGCGACGGGTTGGTCGTGCCGAACGGCACCGGCCCCTGCTGCCAGAACGTCTTCTTCCCGTCGCCGGTCTGGACGGGCAGACAGATCTTCCCGGCCTTGCTCAGGTCGTAGGTCGCGTCGACGGCGTACGACTTCGACTTACCGGCCGCGAGATTGTCGACGGGGCAGGCGAAACCGCTGTTCGAACCCTCGGGAAGACCGTTCTCGGGTATCGCGGAACAGCCCTCGACGTTCTTGACCACAAGCCCGTCGAATCCGACGACCAGCAGCCTGATCTTCCCGCTGTCCTTGCTTCCCGTGTTCTTCACGGTGGCGGTAATCGCGGTCTTTTTCGAACCGTTGTCGACGGAGATCTTCTCGGGCAGCAGCGTGGTGAGCTTCACCCCCGCCGGAGCTTCGTCAACCACCTTTCCGCCCTTGCTGCTTGCGGGTCCTCCGTCCTCCGCCCCGGCGGTGCCGGAAAGGATCAGCACCGCCGAGAATGATGCCGCGACCAGCGGCCCCACGACCACGGCCGTACGACGAGAACTCATGTTCGCCCCCCTTGTGTCCCCCTGGCTGCGCCTGAATTCGCAGCACTGAAAGAGGTACCACAAGATTTCGCCGCACTATCCTGGTACGGCGCGAAGTGTGACCGTTGTGTTTCACTGGAGACGGTCGCGGCGTCGTGGAGGGGGTGCAGCGGATTGCCGGGGAATGGGAATAGCGGCGGTGTTCCAGGGATATTGGTGACGGGGCGCTATCGGTTGGTCGAAAGTATCGGCCAGGGGGGAATGGGGCGGGTGTGGCGAGCCGCCGACGAAATACTCGACCGGCCGGTCGCCGTCAAGGAAATGCGGATCGACGGTATCGACGCGGAGGACAACAGGACGCGCCGCGAACGCACCCTGCGCGAGGCCAGGGCCACGGCCCGGATCGACCACCCCAACGTCGTACGGGTCTACGACGTGGTCGACGAGGGCGAACGTCTGTGGATCGTCATGGAGTTGGTGGCAGGCCGCTCCCTCGAACGAATCCTCGCGGAGGACGGCCCCCTGAGCCCCTGCGAGACGGCCCGGATCGGGCTCGGCCTGGT
The DNA here is from genome assembly GCF_053643595.1 of Streptomyces sp. NPDC055506. Lineage (NCBI taxonomy): Bacteria > Bacillati > Actinomycetota > Actinomycetes > Kitasatosporales > Streptomycetaceae > Streptomyces > Streptomyces sp. NPDC055506. The sequence goes on from NZ_JBSHKH010000024.1 coordinate 63,822, forward strand.
CGCGGCGCTGCGCCAGGTGCATGCGCGGGGGGTCCTGCACCGGGACATCAAGCCCGGGAACGTCCTGGTGGAGAACGCGGCCGGTCCGGCACGCCGCGGCGGCACAGTTTCCGGCCAGAGCCCGGGCCCGAGCTCCCCTGAACGGCGCGTCGTCCTCACGGACTTCGGCATCGCCGCGATCCAGGACGCCAAGGCACTCACGATGGTCGGGATGCTGGTCGGCTCGCCCGACTACATGGCCCCCGAGCGCATCTCCGGCCGCCCCCAGGGCCCGCCCTCCGACAACTGGTCCCTCGGCGCGACCCTCTGCGCGGCCCTGGGCGGCCGCTCCCCCTTCAGCCGCGACACCACGCTGGCAACCCTGCACGCGGTTCTCTACGAGGAACCCGAACTCCCCGCCGCATCCGGCCCGTTGCGCGACATCCTCACAGCCCTCCTGAAAAAGGACCCGTCGACCCGCCCGACCCTGGACGACCTGGAAACGGCCCTGGAAGCGGTGGCGTTCCCCGCGCCTACGCCGACGGTGTCGGTGGGCCGGGAACAGGCCGGCCTCGAGGACACCTTGGGGGGAGGGGGCCTTGACCTGGCACAGCCACACCAAGAAACGGAACCGGAACCGAGGCTGGACCCGGAACCTGCACCAGAAGGCATCCCGGAACCAGGGCTCGTGCAGCACCAGCAACGTGCGACGGAACCGGAGCCCGAGGAGGAACACCAACCAGCCCCGCGACCCGAGCAATCACCCACCCCGGCTCACGCGCAAGCCGCCCCCCAGGACCCCCGCCAACCCGCCCCCGTCCTGGACGTGACCCCGCGCCCACGTCCCGGCCACCACCCCACGACCACGACCACCGTTCCCACCACGGAAGCCGCCGCGAAGGCGCAGCCGCACGCGGTCCGTTCCGACAGCCGCGCCGCCACCAACACCCCCCGCCCGAGCCCCGTCTCCCTCACCCGCGCGCAGGCGGCCACCGAGTGCCGCCCGCACCCCGCACCGCCACCCTCGCCGATGCCGCCGGGCGAACTCCCCGGCCCCGCCGTCCCGGCCGTGTCCCGCCCCCGCGCAGGTCACCGCCGTACGGTGCTCGCCGCCGCGGCGGCCACGGTCGCGACCGCGGGTGCGGTCGTGGGAATCCTGCTGGCGACGTCGTCCGGCTCCCCGGACGACAAGGACACGCGCGCGGGCTCCTCGGCCTCCGCACCCCAGACCACAGGCACCACCCCGACACCCAAATCCACACCCACCGTCGCGGGCACATCCCGGCCGCAGAGCCTGCCGCCGGGCACGCACCGGGAGGCCGGCGGGTTCGCCTGGGCGACTCCGGACGGCTGGCGGCGGGATGTGAAGACGGGCGCGGAGGTGCACTACACCTCCCCGGACGGCGCCCAGGAACTGGTCGGCAAGTCGGCCCTGGCCCGCGGCGACCTCCTGGAGACCTGGCAGACCTCGGAACGCAACGCCCACCAGGGCCAGGACTACCGCAAGGTCCGCCTGGAGGAGACGACGTTCCGCGGCCACCCGGCGGTGCTCTGGGAGTACACCTTCACGCTGGAGGGCGTCCGCTGGCACGCCCGTCTGCTCGGCTTCAACGTGGGCGGCAAGTCGTACCAGGTCAACACCTGGTACCAGTCGGGGATCGAGGAGGAGGCCCTGAGCACGTACGAAAAGGTCAAGGACAGCTTCACGGTGCTGTAGGGACGCAGGGGGATACAAAAAGGGGCCTGCGGTGCGCGTCCTGAAAGAGGAACACGCACCGCAGGCCCCACACAACGAAGGGACGAGGAAGAGGCGAGCGCCCGCCGGTCAGCCGGCCGAGACCTCGTCCCGGTCCTCGTCCGGAACCTGGACCCGCGCGGCGTCGGCGCCCCGACGACCGCCGCCCCGGTGCTTCACGAAGGCGATGACGAGCACCACGGCCGCGACGAGCAGCGACAGCAGAATGGTCTGGCGCCCGTCGTGCTCCGTGTCGGTGAGCATGTAGCCGAGGATGAACACGATCAGTCCGGCCGTCGCCCAGGTCAGATACGGGTACAGCCACATCTTGACCACGAGCTTCTCCGGGGCCTCCGCCTGGATGATCTTCCGCATCCGCAGCTGGGAGAAGCAGATCACCAGCCACACGAACAGGGCGACCGCGCCACTGGAGTTCACGAGGAAGAGGAAGACGGAGTCCGGGAACTTGTAGTTGAAGAAGACCGCGACGAAGCCGAACGCGACGGAGGCGAGGATCGCCGTCCGCGGCACACCGTTGCCGGTCGTGCGGGCGAAGGACTTGGGCGCGTCGCCGCGCTGGCCGAGGGAGAAGGCCATGCGGGAGGCGGTGTAGAGACCGGAGTTGAGACAGGACAGCACCGAGGTCAGCACGATGAAGTTCATGATCTGACCGGCGTGCGGGATGCCCAGGGAGTTGAGCGCGGCGACGTAGGAGCCGTCGTCGGTGATGGACTTGCTGTCCCACGGCAGCAGGGCCACCACGACGAAGATCGAGCCGAGGTAGAAGACGGCCACTCGCCAGATGATGCTGTTGGTGGCCTTGGTGACGGCCTGCTGCGGGTTCTCGGACTCACCGGCGGCCAGGGTGGCGATCTCGCTGCCCATGAAGGAGAAGACGACCAGGAGCACACCGGTGAGGATCGCGCTGGCGCCGTGGGGCAGGAAGCCCCCGTGCTCGGTGAGGTTGCTCAACCCGGCCTGCTCACTGTCCACGCCGGGCAGCAGCCCGAAGACGGCGAGCCCACCGATGACGATGAACGCGGCGATCGCGACGACCTTGATCCCGGCGAACCAGAACTCGAACTCGCCGTACGACCCGACGGAGACCAGGTTGGTCGCGGTGAGCACCAGCATCACGATCAGGGCCCAGGCCCACTGCGGCACGGCCGGGATCCAGCCCTCCAAAATCACGGCACCGGCGGTCGCCTCGACCGCGAGCACCACGACCCAGAAGAACCAGTACAGCCAGCCGATGGAGAAACCGGCCCAGGGGCCGAGCGCGCGGTCGGCGTGCGCGGAGAAGGAACCCGAGGTCGGGTTGGCGGCGGACATCTCACCGAGCATCCGCATCACCAGCACCACGAGCGTGCCGACGAGGGCGTACGACAGGAGAATGCCGGGGCCTGCGGTGGCGATACCGGAGCTGGACCCCACAAAGAGCCCGGCGCCGATGACACCGCCGATGGCGATCATGGACAGATGCCGGTTCTTGAGCCCGGCCTGCAGCCCGGAGCCGCCGCCGGGTTCTCCGGGGTCGTTTCCGGTCGTCTTCAGTGTCGGCTGCGAGGTCATGGAACGGATTTCCTTTGCGCCGGGGAGCTGTTCTTCCGTACGGAGCCGCACCAGCCGTACGAACGGGGTGTGTCGCGGCATGACGGTGTACGGGTCCTCGTACGAGCGGGTGTACGAGCCGGTCCAGTGAATCTGAGGCGAACGGCTAGGAGAACCTCTGAATCCAGATTGTTACTTGAGGTTTTCCTGAGCTTCCGTAATGCGGCTCACATTCGCCCAGGGTTTTCATGAGCGCCACCCCGCGCGCCTGCCCCGAAACACCCGTGTCACACTCATCCCATGCGCGTGTACCTCGGCTCGGACCATGCCGGCTACGAACTCAAGAACCACCTCGTCGACTGGCTGAAGGCGGCGGGTCACGACCCCGTCGACTGTGGCCCGCACATCTACGACGCCCAGGACGACTACCCGCCCTTCTGCCTCCGCGCGGCGGAGCGGACGGCCGCGGACCCCGAAGCGCTCGGCGTCGTCATCGGCGGTTCCGGCAACGGCGAGCAGATCGCGGCGAACAAGGTCAAGGGCGTCCGCGCGGCCCTCGCCTGGAGCGAGGAGACGGCGGCCCTCGGCCGCCAGCACAACAACGCCAACGTCGTCGCGGTGGGCGCGCGCATGCACTCGCAGGACGAGGCGACGGCCTTCGTCGAGAAGTTCCTCGCAACGCCGTTCTCGGGTGACGAACGTCACATCCGCCGAATCGACATGCTCGACGCATACGAAACGACGGGCACCCTCCCGGCCATCCCCTCCCACCACCCTCAGCAGGCCCCGAACGCCTGAGCACAAGCCCACACGGTCCCACCGCGACCTCGACCCGGGCACGCCTCAGGCACGCTGCGAGACCAGGACCGAGCCGCTCACAGCTCCAGAGCACGAGCCCGGCGCGGGGCACTGGGACTCAGCCAGCGGCTGGCGGGGTCCAGAGGGCGCAGCCTCCGGCAGGGCCCAGAGGGCTCCAGAGGCCTCAGCCTCCGGTGGGGTCCAAAGCTCAGCCCCCAGGCGGGGTCCGAAGGCTTCAGCCCTCGGTGGGGTCCGAAGGGCTCAGCCCTTGGCTGGGGGTCCAGAGGCCTCAGCCTCCGGTGGGGTCCAAAGGGCTCAGCCTCCAGGCGGGGTCCAGAGGGCTCAGCCCCTCGGCGAGGTCCAGAGGCCTCAGCCCTTGGTGGGGTCCAAAGGGCTCAGCCCCCGGGGCGGGGCTCAGAGGGAGCAGCCCCCGGCGGGGCCCAGAGGGAGCAGCCCCCGGCGGGGCCCAGGGGGCGCAGTCCCCAGTGGGTCCAAGAGGCTCAGCCCCCAGTGGGTCCAGGGGGCTCAGCCCCCGGTGGGGTGCAGGGGCGGAGCCCCGCGAGGGGTGCGGGGGACGCAGTCCCCGCCGGGGTTCGGGGCGGAGCCCCGATGTCTTTCGACCTCTGCCCCTTGACCAACCGATTCGGGTGGGTGGGTGGGAAAGCTCCCCACGGGGTCCGGGGCGGAGCCCCGAGGCCGTTCGAGTCCAGCCCCTTGACCGACCGAGTCGGGCGGGCGGGTGGGCAAAGGCGACATTCACAGGAGAACCCGTGCCAGAAGGCCACACCATCCACCGCCTGGCCCAGGACTACGCCGCCGCCTTCCTCGGCACAGCCCCCAACACCACCAGCCCCCAGGGCAAGTTCACCGACGCCGCGACCATCCTCACCGGCACGGAACTCACCCACACCGAAGCCCACGGCAAACACCTCTTCCTCGGCTTCCGCGACACCGACTGGATCCACATCCACCTCGGCCTCTTCGGCAAGGTCACCTTCGGCCCGGCCCCCGCACCCCCACCCACCGACACCGTCCGCCTCCGCCTGGCGAACGACACCGCGTACGTCGACCTCCGGGGCCCCACCACCTGCGCCCTGATCACACCCCCGGAGAAGCAGGCGATACACGACCGCCTCGGCCCCGACCCCCTCCGCGAGGACGCCGACCCGGACACCGCGTACCGCCGTATCGCCCGCAGCCGTACGACGATCGCCGCCCTCCTCATGGACCAGAAGGTCATCGCGGGCGTAGGAAACGTCTACCGCGCGGAGGTCCTCTTCCGGCACCGCATCGACCCGTACCGCACCGGCAAGGACATCACCCCGCCCGAGTGGCACGCGATCTGGACCGACCTGGTCGAGCTCATGCACGAAGGCGTCCGCAACAACCGCATCGACACCGTCCGCCCGGAGCACACCCCGGAGGCGATGGGCCGACCGCCCCGCGTGGACGACCACGGCGGCGAGGTGTACGTCTACCGCAGGGCCAACCAGCCCTGCCACCTCTGCGGCAACGACATCCGCACCGCAGACCTGGCCGCCCGCAACCTCTTCTGGTGCCCCACCTGCCAAAACCGCCCCTGAGAGACCGGAGCCGGAACAGGAGCCGGAACCGGAACAGGACCCGGAACCCCCAACCTCAGAAGCCGTACGGCAACCACGGCTCCAATCCGCCCGCCCCGAACCCCAGCGAGGCCTCCGCCAACGCCCCCCGCCGTACCTCCCGCACCCGCCCCGCCGCCCCCAACGAGGCCAGCGAAACACCCCCGAGATACGCCGCGCTCAATTCCCGTACGGACAACGCGACATCAGCCGCATCCGCCGTACGCTCGCACGACGCCCCCTTCGCATCCCCGCTGAGCCGCCAACGCCCGGTGTTCCAGGGGCAGAACGCGTCCTCCACCTCGAACACCACATCCACCGGCGCCTGATACGTCCGTGCCTCCAGCGCGGCCCCCAGCTCCACCGGCCGTACGTACAGCGAATCCCCCACCCGCGTCCGGCACCGCCGGATGTCGGACACCCAGTGCCGCCACGCGTCGTCCACCGGCCGCCCCCGCCCCCGCACCACCAGCGACGACGTCAGGTCGATGCTGAACAGGAACCGCCACAGCGCCGCGTCCGCCGCGGGGTCCAGCGCGGCCGTATCCTCCAGGATCACCGTGCCCTCGGGCCCGGCCGCCTCCCAGCCCGGCTTGACGCGGTACCGCGCGTACCCGACCGTCTCGCCGTCCCGCTCGGCGACGACGCACTGCAGCGGCGACGCCCCCTCCCTGTCGCCCTCCGGATCGAGCAGCGGGAGCCGCTCCCAGCCCGGCTGCCGGGCCAGCATCCCGGGCCGCGACGGCACCAGCCGGGCGTACACCGCCTCGCACGCATCGAGGACATCGGCCGGAACGGCGTACCGCACACGTACGTCATCCGTACCCGCCGGCAGCGACGTGAGCCGCACCCGGGCCGTGTCGATCTCGGCGTTCAAGTGGAAGGTGGCGCACCCGTATCCGAACCGGCCGTAGATCGCCGGCTCGGAGGCCGTGAGCACGGCCAGCGGCTCACCCCAGGCACGGACGTCGTCCAGCTGCCGCCGCATCATCGACGTCAGCACCCCGCGCCGGCGATGCGTGGCGGCCACGCTGACCATGGTGACGCCCGCGGCCGGCACCGAGGCGCCGCCGGGCACCGTGAGCCGGAAGCTGAACGCCCCGGCCGTCCCCACGCACTCGTCCCCGTCCCAGACACCGAGTGAACGGTCGAGCTCGGTCAGCGAGTTCCACAACTCCCGTTCCTCGGCGGACTCCGGCACCCCGCCGAAGCCCCGGATCAGGGTGTCGTACCACTTGTCCCAATCGTCCCGCCGCAGTACCCGCAGGTCGGTCGCGGAGCCGGTCGCGTCAGTCGCCATGGACCATGCCTACCAGGGCAATGAGGGACGAGCGAGGGAATTTCTCCCAGGTGGCGGCGGGGCGGCGCGCTGTGAAGTTCACTGTGAAGTCGGCCCTCGGACGGGGGACAAGTGGGACCTCCCGTGCCAAGCGGCTGGTCCGATGGATAGGGTCCCGAACTAATGGCATCAGGACGAGAGCGGCGCGCGGAAGCCGACACGTTCACGGCCCGGTTGAAGAAGCAGTGGCACCGGGCCCGCGTCGGCGTGCGCCGAGCCGCCGTGGACTACTTCCGCGGCGACGGCTCGGACTGGATCGCCCTGGCCGGTCTGCTCCTGACCGTCCCGCTGATCGCGGCGGCGACGCTGGCGAACTCCGTGTGGTTCTCGCCTGCCGCGCTCGTCCTGCCCGTCGTCGTGGGCGGCCTGCTGCTGCGCCCGGCCAGCCTGCTCGGTCTGTACGCGGCGGCGGCCACGGCGCTGATCGTGGAGTCGGTGCGGCTGGGCCCGTACACGGAGGGGCCCTCCAGGGTCACTCCGGGCATCGTGCTCGTGGTCGCGGCCTGCGGCTTCTTCGGACTGCTGCTGGCCCAGTTCCGCAGCCGGGTCGGTGTGCCCTGGCGGCGCGGCGGCACCATGCTCTTCGACCTGCGCGAACGCATCCGGGTGCAGAGCCAGCTGCCCGACCTGCCGGGCGGCTGGCACCAGGAGATGGCGCTGCGCCCGGCGGGCGGCCAGTCCTTCTCGGGCGACTTCGTGGTGGCGGCCCGTACCAACGGCGGCCGTACGCTCGAGGTCGTCCTCACCGACGTCTCCGGCAAGGGCATGGACGCGGGCTCCCGCGCCCTGCTCCTGTCCGGCGCGTTCGGCGGCCTGCTGGGCTCCCTCCCGCCGCACGCCTTCCTCCCCGCCGCCAACGGCTATCTGCTCCGCCAGGACTGGGACGAGGGCTTCGCGACCTCCATCCACCTCGTCCTCGACCTGGACTCCGGCGACTACGAGCTCTACTCCGCCGGACATCCGCCGGGCCTGCAGCTCAGCGCGGGCACCGGACGCTGGGAGGAGAAGGCGGCCGAGGGCCCGCTCCTCGGTGTCTACGACGGCGCCCAGTTCGACCCCGTGAAGGGCTCGCTGCGCTCGGGCGACGTGCTGATGCTGTTCACGGACGGCCTGGTGGAGACCTCCGACCGCGACATCGTCGAGGGCATCGACCGCCTCACCGGCGAGGCCGACCGCTATGTGGCCGGCGGCTTCCACGGCGCGGCCTGGCACCTCATCGAGGCGGTGGCCAAGGACGTCAACGACGACCGAGCCCTCCTGCTGATCTGCCGAGAGGGCCCGACGTCGGCGTCCGCCCGCTGACGCACTGCACTGCCGACCCAACACGTGGTCAACTGTCGCCGGGCCGAAACACCGCAGAATGGACTTCATGGGCAGTGAGAAGCCGATCACGTCACGCTTCGAAGAGAATGTGCAATTCAAGCAGGTGGCAGGCCCGGAGACGTACAGCGTCACCACGGACGGGCCCGTCAAGTACTTGAGCGTCGCCGACCATACAGGCACTGTCATCGGTTACGTATGGGCGAACGACGAGGACGATGCGGCTGGCTGGGTCGCGCCGCCGGGTCTGTCGGCCAACGCCGTAAATGCCGGCGGTAGGTGGGTGCGGGCTCTGCGGGCAGGGAAGGAACGGCAGCTCGCTCCCAGCGCCCTCCTTGCCGAGCTGGCGCGCGGCGTGAAGGACGGCAAGCAGAGCCATGCGGTTCCGGGCCCTCTCTCTGAGGCGCCGACGCTTGCCGTTCTCGAGGAGAAGGCGTCTGGTGGCTGAACTCAGCCGGTAAGGACGCCCGGCCGCCTCCGAATCAGAATCCACGAGACAACAGCATGACCAACCCCGTGCACTCGCATCCCGACCTTCCGGAACCCCCGGATCCGACCTTCCCGATGTGCGGGTTCTGCGGAGGGCCCTCTTCGTCTTCGCGCCGTTGACGCTGCTCCGCAACGTCCTCGCTGTGCGCAAAGTGAAGAAGCTCTCCCGCCGGGACCCCTCGGCCCGCGCTACGGCCCCGGCGTACCGTTACGCCGACGACCTCGCGCGTACATCGCCCTGATCCCCGTGCTGTGGGTGCTCTTCATGATCGTGACGGGGTTGTCCGGAGGGGCGTGAGAACCGTCGGGGACCGCTGTACCCCACAGTTGTACTCACGGCACGTTCATGTCCTATGTTGCGAAGCTAGGGGGATCGCCATGCAGCAGAAGTTGAGTCTCGACGAGGTTGAGGCCGTCGCTCGCGCCGCGCACGTCGGGCAGACCGACAAGGCAGGACGGCCGTACGCTGAGCATCTGTCGGCCGTCGCCGAAGGCGTTCGTGCCCGGGGCGGAAGCGACGAACTGGTCGCCGCCGCCTGGCTGCACGACGCTCTGGAGGACGGCGTCCTCAGTGAGGAGTGGCTCGACGCGGCCGCGCTCACGCAGCACACCAGGGACGTCGTACGAGCCATGACCAAGCGGCCGGGGGAGGAGCCGGAGGCGTACGCCCGCCGGATCCTGGCCACACCGGGCGCCCGGTTGGTCAAGGCGGCCGACCTCGCGCACAACGCCGACCCCGGCCGCCTCGCAGCCCTCGACCCGCATACCGCCGGGCGCCTCACGCAGAAGTACGCCGTCATGCGAGAACACCTCGGTCTGGCTCCGGGCGACTGATCACGGACGCGACCGCACGTACGACAAGCGCGCAGAGCACCTACGGGCACTCACGAGACGTATCTGTGCTCGCCACTGCAGAGGCCCTGGCCACCCGGCATGATCTGCAGTCCATGCTGGTCCAGGTCCGCCGGGCCCGCCGGGACCTGTCCGTCCCGCCTCACTTCGAAGGCCCCGGTGTTCCCTACGCCTTCGTCCTGGGCGCCGAGGAGGTCCGCGAGATGCCGGGCGACCGGGCCCGACGCACCCCCCTTGCCGAGGCTCCGCGAGAGCTGGGCCCGAAAACCCGTCCGGCTCTGTACTACGCGTTTCCGGGCAACCCGTCCGACCTGTCGGGCTGGCAGGACTTCGAGCGCCTGATGAGACACCTGAAGGGCAGCTAGTTCCTCGCCCGGCCGACGCCGCGACCGACCTGGGCAAGCAGACGGCCCCGCACTCTCCGACGAGTGCGGGGCCGTCCGTACGTGCACAGGTGGGTCAGCCCACGGCCACCTTCTCGCGCTCGCGCCGCTCGCCGCTCTGCCGCTCGCGGGCGACCTCGGCCGCGTCCCGCTTGAAGGCCCATTCCATCTTCGGCTCCATCGCGAACCGGAACATGCGCTGCACCGGCTTGGTGCACAGCACCGTCACGACGGCGGCCGCGAGGACGGTCACGGCGATCTGCCCGGCCGGGTGGTGGAACCAGCTCGCCTCGAACCAGCCCTGGTAGTCGCCGGCCTTCACGAGGAAGCCGTGCAGCAGGTAGCCGTAGAGCGTGCCGGCGCCGAGCGCGGTGAACCACATGTGGCGGCGCGGCACCCAGGCGAAGAAGCAGGCGGTCAGCACCAGGGAGCAGCCGAACATCGCGAGCACCATCACCGGACCGGCCCACCACGGGGCGCCCAGCTCCTGCGCCGAGTCACGGTGGTAGAACCACGCGGTGTTCATACGCGGCACGGCCCACCAGCTGAAGGCCAGGGCGGCGGCGAACACCGGCACCGAGGCGATCCGCACCGAACGGCGGCGCACCATCTGGAAGTGCTCGGGCTTCATCACCAGGCCCAGCACGAAGAACGGCAGGAACTGCAGGACGCGCTGCAGGTCCAGGTCGTCACCGATCGACGGGGTGACGGTCGCCAGCATCGCGAGGCCGAGCGCGAGCGGCAGCGGCCAGCGCACCATGTTCCAGATGGGGGTCGTCAGCCGCCAGATGAACAGCGCCACCAGGAACCAGGTCAGGTACCACGGGTCGAGGAGACTGATGTCCTGCCCCGGGTCGTCGTCGATCCACCGCTTGAAGAGCGGGTAGGCCGTCTCGAAGATGATGTACGGCACCGCCACGCCGGTGATCAGGCGCTTGAGCCGGTCGGGCCGCATGTCGAAACTGCGCGAGAAGTAGCCGGAGATGAGGATGAACGCCGGCATGTGGAACGCGTAGACGACCTGGTACGCGGCCTCGAGTATCCGGCTGTCGCCCTTGAGCGGCTCCCAGGCGTGGCCCATGGCCACCAGCACGATCGCGAGGTACTTCGCGTTGTCGAAGAACGCGTCGCGCTGCTTGCCGTTCTGCTTCTTCTGGGGGCTCTGCGGCGAGCGCGGGCTCGGCACTCCGCCTGCCGGCGACTGTGCCGGGGGAAGTGGCGCCTTGCGGTCGCCGTTCGGTCGCAGCGAGTTCGTCACAGACCCTCCCACCAGGAACTCGGGGAGACGATCCGGGACCTCGCTGCGCTTGCGGGGGACGAGGCAGCGTGGAACATCTGAGGCACCCTAGCCTTCCCTGCGGCTATTCGTAAAACGCCGGACGTCATTCCTGGCTATTCGCTGTGGGTACCCCGGATTTCGGGTAGTTGACGTCACTGTCGGCGTGATGACCAACACATCTTCGGCGCCGAGTTGCGCTCGTCACAGGTGCCCTGCTTGTCAGGATACTTCCGGACTAAGCGGTGCATAAGACCAGCAGGCGACTCCAGTGGAATGTCCACTTCCGTGCTCATCAGGAGTCTCACCGCAGGGTTGTTGAGGAGCCTTGGGCAGTAATTCGAATTAGCTGCGAACGCGTTGTGTGGAGACGGAAACGATCCGACCGAATTCCCTGCGCGGGTGGCCCATCGAATTGCCGTACGAGTCCCTGCCGTCGGGTCCCCTCCCGCACGCGACGTACACGGACCCGGACGACACCGGGAGGGCCGATGCGTCACCGGCCGCATAGCCCGGCCGCGTTGGTGGCACGATGGTTCTGGCGGGGGTGCGCCGAGGCGCGCCCCCGGGCCGGGAGAGCGGACCGACCGAGGGTGTGATCAGTTGTGGCCATTTCACTGTCTGTGGTGCTGCTGTTGGCGATCATCCTTGTGGTGTTGCTGAGAGGGGGATCCATCAAGGCAGGCCCCGCGATCGTGGCGATCCTCTTCGGCTTCTTCCTCGCCTCGACCGGCATGGCCCCGTCCATCAACCGGTTCCTCAACTCGATAGCGGAGACGGTCAACTCCATCAGCTTCTGACCGGCCCCGGTCGCACCCTCCCGGGCCGGTGCCACGGGCCCGCGGGGCGTGCGGATACCCTCCTCCCGACGGGACGGTGCGTGACGGGGGGAACGTACGGGGATGGCGCTGCGCGATTCTGACCCCGCGGAGGTGGGCGGCTACCGCATCGAGGACCGCCTCGGCTCCGGCGGCATGGGTGTGGTCTACCTGGCCCGCTCGGCCTCCGGCCGCCGCCTCGCCGTCAAGGTGGTGCACGGCCAGTACGCCGACGACGACGAGTTCCGCGCCCGATTCCGCCGCGAGGTGGCCGCGGCCCGACAGGTCAGCGGTGCCTTCACGGCCCCCGTCGTGGACGCGGACGCCGACGCGTCCCGCCCCTGGATGGCCACGCTCTACATCCCGGGTTCGGACCTCGGCACCCACGTCCGCGAGCACGGCCCGCTCTCCGTGCCCCGGCTGCGTGAACTCGCCGCCGGCCTCGCCGAGGCGCTGCGCGACATCCACCGCGCCGGAGTCGTCCACCGCGATCTGAAGCCGGCCAACGTGATGCTCGCCGAGGACGGCCCCCGCGTCATCGACTTCGGCATCTCCCGCGCCGCCGAGTTCGCCGCCGCCGACGTCCTCACCCAGACCGGCCGCGTCATGGGCACCCCGCCCTTCATGTCGCCGGAGCAGTTCTCCTCCCCGCAGGACGTCGGCCCGGCGGCCGACATCTTCTCCCTCGGCTCGGTCCTCGCCTACGCCGCCACCCGCCGCGGCCCCTTCGACAGCCCGAGCCCCTACGAGACGGCCGTCCGGGTCGTCGAGGGCGAACCGGCCCTCTCCGGCGTACCGGACGAACTGCTCCCCTTCGTGCGCCTCTGTCTGGAGAAGCACCCCAAGTCCCGGGTGACCGCCGACGAACTCCTGACCCTGCTGCGCGACGGAGTCCCGGCCGCCCCGCCCCAGGCCGTCCCGCCTCCGGCCGCCGAGGAGCGGAGGATCGTTCCGCCCCGGCGTGACCCCGCGACCGCGCCGACGCGTGACACCCCGCTCGACGACCGGCCGCCCGAGCCCGCCGGGCCGCCCGCTGGTCCGCGCGCCGGCCGCGGACGCCGCTACCTCCTCGCAGCGGTGGCCGGGACGGCCGTGGCCGCCGTACTGGCCGCCGCCACCGTGGTCCTCACCGGCGCCCTCTCCCGCGACGACGATCCCGGCCCCCCGGCCGCCGTCCGCAGCGACCTCCCCGACGGCTGGAAGCCCTGGGCCACCGCGGCGAAGGCCCCCAAGGGCAGCGAGCGCCTCCTGGGCGGCGCCGGCGGCTCCCTCGCGGGATGCGCGGCCGTCGACACGTCCTTGGTGTGCGCCGGCGCCAACCTCATGGCGACCCGCTTCGATCTCGCCGACGGCCGCAACACCTGGGGCCGGCCGGTCGACCCCACACCCCGGGGCTCCTCCAGCGACGAGGGCGCGCTCATCGGCAGTGACGACGGCCGCGTCTACGCCTACGAGGCCGAGGCGGGGGAGACGGCGGAAGGCGTCCGGTTCGGCTACACGGTGTACGCCCTGGCGGCAGGCACCGGCAAAGAAGTCTGGCGGACCACGACCGGCACCGGTGAGCTGGCCACCGCCCCCGACAGCACGCGGGACTCCGCCACGGCCGTCCCCGAGGGCGTCGTCACCTTCTACGGCTCCGCGGGCGACCAGTACGCCCTGCTCGACGCCGAGACCGGCGACGTCCGCTGGAAACGCCCGAAGCCGACCACCCCGGACGCCCAGGCCGACTGCCTGCTGCGCTCCGCGGCCGGCCGCGCCTACCTCGTCTGCGCGATCGGCCTGTCGGAAAGCGGAGCCTCCCGGACCACCGTCTCCCAGATCGACCCGGCCACCGGAAAGACCCGCTGGACCGTCGAGACCAAGGGCACCCAGTACCTGCTCGGCCAGCACGACGGACGCCTGGTCCTCGCGGACACCTTCGCCAAGGACCGCGGCCTGACCCTGATCGACGTCTCCTCACGCGTGCTCACCGTGCGACGGCTGGCGCAGCCCCGGCCCGAGGACGCGCAGGCGTACCTGATCCGCGGCACGGTCTACTTCACGCGCGACAGCGGCGGCATCCGCGCGGTCTCGCCGCGCACCGGCCGGACCCTGTGGGAATCAAACTCCACCGTGGAGAAGCCGGGGCCCCCGACCGCCTCCGCCACCCATCTGTACGTCGCCTCTCCCAGCGGCCGCCTGGCCGCCCTGGACGCGAGCTCCGGCGAGGTCGAGGCCACCCGGCCCGGCCGCGACGACGGCGGCAGAACCGACAGCATGCTCGTCACCTCGGGCGCCCCCCTCGTCCTCGTCGGCGACGCCCTGTACGTCCCCTACGGCGCCCGCTCCGTCTACACGGTGGACGTACGCGATCTCTGAACCCCTGAAACACCAGCGAAAAACACCTCGGGCCCGGTTCCGAAGAACCAGGCCCGAGCCATTCAGAGCGGGCGACGGGAATCGAACCCGCGTAGCTAGTTTGGAAGATCGCGTATGCGGTATCGAGCAGAGCGGGTGAGACGCTGACCTGTGCATATCTGGGGAAGCCTCCGATACTCCCCGTCGTTCCCCGCCAGTTCCCATCTGATCGGGCACGCGAGGGGCACACGTGTCTCGCCCCGAGGCCGCCAGGCTTTCCACCGTCCGCTGTGCGAGGCCCCTCAGTCGTGCGAAAGGAGCAGGGCGCAGAGGATCGCGATGATGATGATTTCCTCCCCCACCTGTCCCCCTCCCCTCGCAGAGAGTCGTTCTTCGGTGAGACCGACTGCGTTGGTGAGCTCGCGGGCCTTGACGAGGTCTCCAGTCACGATCGCGTTCTGGAGGGCGAGGTGTTCCTTGGGATGGCTCTCGAACGACGAGAGCAGGGTCCGAAGGTCGTTTGTCGCAATGGTGATCTTCTCAGGGTCGAGGTGGTCAGGCAGGTGGACCTTGAACACCCGGGTTCCAGACGCTCTCACACCGTTGCTGCTGTGAGGCAAGTCATCGAAACCGACCACGAGCTTCACGTGATCATTCGCCGTCATGAGGCGAGCCTTTCTGTCTCCGATGGCTGTCACGCTCACAATGAGTTGACCTGAGCAGGGTCGCCACTGGCATGTGCCAAGGGAGTGAAGGGCTGGTGATCGGCACAGTCCTAGGTCGGCGGAGCGGCTTTGGGCGGGAGCTGCCATGGGGCGAGTGATCATGGCCCCGTAAGCTTCCGGCGAGTCGGGCAGTCTGTGGACCTGCCCGTTAAAGCACGACGTTGGGGCCATGATCTTCGAGGCTCGCCCCATGGTGGCTGCCTAAAGCCGTGGAGCCGACCGCCCCAGCCACAGAGGGTTTCTCCCACTCGATGTCCGCAGCTCGCTAGCGCGCCGCCGGGCGCGGCCAGCCGGGGCGCAGACAGGAGGCAGGCCGCGCCGCAGAGG